>JASLFM010000287.1 GCA_030150585.1 Acidovorax sp. | reverse complement strand
CAAGGGCTACAACCCCGTGCGCGGCGCCAAGGTGATCGCATTCGCGCGCGACTTCCTCGACCAGGCCGCGCCGCTGGCTGCGGGTTCGCACAAGGATTCCACCGGCTACGCCGTGGAGGGCGGCCAACTGGTGGTGACCCTTCAGGGCGGCAGCAAGACCGGCCTGAAGGAGGCCGACAAGTTCGTGGGCTACCAGGGCGACGCCGCCGCACCCCAATCCGTGCTGTTGAAGAACAACGGCATCCACATCGACATCATCATCAACAAGTCCACCCCCATCGGCCAAACCGATGCAGCCGGCGTGTCCGATGTGGTGGTAGAAGCCGCGCTGTCCACCATCCTCGACCTGGAAGACTCCGTGGCCGCGGTGGATGCCGACGACAAGGTGCTGGGCTACAACAACTGGCTGGGCATCCTCAAGGGCACGCTGACCGAGTCGTTCGACAAGGGCGGCAAGACCGTCACGCGCGGCCTGAACCCCGACCGCCAGTACATCGGTGCCAACGGCCAGCCCCTGAAGCTGCACGGCCGCTCGCTCATGTTCGTGCGCAACGTGGGCCACCTCATGACCAACCCCGCCATCCTGTGGGGCGCCGAAGGCAAGGAAATCCCCGAGGGCATCCTGGACGCCATGGTCACCACCGCCATCGCCATCCACGACCTCAAGGGCCTGGGTGCCAACGGCATCCGCAACTCGCGCACGGGCAGCGTCTACATCGTCAAGCCCAAGATGCACGGCCCGGCCGAGGTGGCGTTCGCCAGCGAGCTGTTCGGCCGCGTGGAGCAGGTGCTGGGCCTGCCCGCCAATACCGTGAAGCTGGGCATCATGGACGAGGAGCGCCGCACCTCGGTCAACCTCAAGGCCTGCATTGCCGCTGCACCTGCACGCGTGGCCTTCATCAACACCGGCTTCCTCGACCGCACAGGCGACGAGATGCACACCGCCATGCACGCCGGCCCCATGATCCGCAAGGGCGACATGAAGAGCAGCGCCTGGATTCAGGCCTATGAGCGCAACAACGTGCTCGTCGGCCTGTCGATGGGCCTGCGCGGCAAGGCGCAGATCGGCAAGGGCATGTGGGCCGCGCCGGATCTCATGAAGGCCATGCTGGAGCAGAAGATTGCCCATCCCAAGGCCGGAGCCAACACCGCCTGGGTGCCCAACCCCACGGGCGCCACACTGCACGCCTTGCACTACCACCGGGTGAACGTGGCCGCCATCCAGGCCGAACTCGAGAAGACCAGCGCCGACGCCGAGCGCGACAACCTGCTCACCGGCCTGCTCACCGTGCCCGTGAGCACCAACCCGAACTGGAGCGAGGCCGAAAAGCAGCAGGAGCTGGACAACAACATCCAGGGCATCCTGGGCTACGTGGTGCGCTGGGTGGACCAGGGCGTGGGCTGTTCCAAGGTGCCCGACATCAACGACATCGGCCTGATGGAAGACCGCGCCACGCTGCGCATTTCCAGCCAGCACGTGGCCAACTGGCTGCTGCACGGCGTGGTGAGCGAGGGCCAGGTGCGCGCCACGTTCGAGCGCATGGCCGCCAAGGTGGACCAGCAGAATGCGGGCGACCCGGCCTACCAGCCCATGGTTGGCAACTTCAGCGGCGCCGCCTACCAGGCCGCTTGCGACCTGGTCTTCAAGGGCCTGGCCCAGCCCAGCGGCTACACCGAGCCGCTGCTGCACGCCTGGCGCCTGAAGGTGAAGGCCGCGGCCTGATAGCCACCGCCCCGGCCGATAGGCCGGACCCAAAGAGAAACGGCGCCCCAGGGCGCCGTTCTCACGAGTGGAACGCGTCAGAAACGGTGCGTGACGCCCAGGCCTACGCCCGACGGGTCCTGCCCTGGCTTGAGGCCACTGATGCCGTTCGCGGACAGGTTGTAGACGGCCGTCGCGCCATTCTGGATTCGCGTATACGCGGCCCAGAGGTCCGTGCGTTTGGATAGGCGATAGGTATACCCCAGCGAGATCTGGTTTGCTCCCGAGTCGGTGCCGGGAATCCCGATGCCGCCCACCTGCTTGGTGGTGTTGCCCCGGGCTGAATTGGCCTTGACATAGGAAAGCGCCAGCTCCTGCCGGTCGCCGATCTGGTGGGTCACGGCGACCTGCCACGCGCTGCGCTGCAACGTCTGGCCCGGCGCGGGCTCGTAACTCAGCCGCTCCCAGCTCCCGCGCACCCGGGTGGGCCCGAACGAGTAGGCCAGTGCGAGGCGATGCGCGTCGTCGCGGCTACCCGCGCTGAAATACGATCGGTGCAGCTCGTAACCCCAGGCCGCGTACAGCGGCCCGTCCTTGTAGCTCAGCAGGCCGCTGAGCATGTCGGGCGAGGACTGCGCCGTCTTCTCTTCGGGCATGGCATAGGCCAGCCGGAACGACCAGGCCCCCATGTTCGGCGACCAGTACTGCACCAGGTTGGGCTGGCGGCGATCGAATGACGCAGGCGCCTGGCCATTGCCGGCCGTTGCGAACCCGTTGCCCATGATGGAGTTGGAGGCGAAGATGCCGGCCGTGAACGGGTCGATGGCGTACACGGAGGCGAACCGCAGCGGCGCCTCCCACTGCCCCAGGACGACATCGCCCATCGGCGTGGACAGCCCCACCGCCGTATTGCGCCCGCCCCACGGCCCCTCCCCCGTATCCACGCGGACGTTCGTCTCGATCTGCGCCCAGGCGGCCATGCCGCCACCGAGGTCCTCGCGCACCCGGAAGCCCAGCACGGACAGGTTGTTGGACAGCCGGCTCATGGACATGCCCGGCGCGCCCGAAACGCTCACGCGCTCCACGTCGGCTTTCAGGAAGCCGTAGATGGTGACGGAGTCGCTGCCAGCGGACTGGGCGAGCGCGGAAAGCGGCAGGGCGATGCCGCCCACTGCGGCCAGCGTCCAACGCGTTGAAATGTTCATAGGGTTCCTCATGGATTGTCTCTCGATTTGATTTGAATACACTAACATTGTTAGGTATACCAAACTACAAATTCAAGTGCAACAGAGGATATACGGGCCGGGTGGCACATAAAAAACGCCCCCACACCCGAAAGGCGTGGGGGCGAATCCCAGCTTGCACCCATGGACCTGGAGCAGGTCCGTATCCGTCGTCAGCGCACTACGCCGATGGCCTCGCGGTTGCCAGCCTTGTAGGTGTACAGGGTCAGCGCGCCGTTGAGCACATCGCCCTTGTCGTCGAAGCTGATGGTGCCGGTCACGCCCGGGTAGCCCTTGGTCTGCGCGAGCACCGGCAGGTACTTGGCGGGCTCGTAGGAGCCAGCCTTGACCATGGCCGCCACGATCACGCCCACCGCGTCGTACGAGTACGGCGCGTAGACCTGCACCTCGTTCTTGGTGGTGGCCTTGAAGCGTGCGCGGAAGTCGTCCATGCCCTTCTTCTGCGCGCCTTCCACGCCGCCCGCCTCGGCGCAGAACACCTGGCCGTCAGCCAGATCGCCCGCGGCGAGCTTGGGCAGCTCGGCCGTGCACACGCCGTCGCCGCCCATGAACTTGGCCGCAATGCCCAGCTGCTTCATCTGGCGCAGCATGGGGCCGGCCACCGAGTCCATGCCGCCGAAGAAGATCACGTCAGGTTTCTTGGCCTTGAGGCTCGTGAGGATGGCCATGAAGTCCGCCGCCTTGTCGGTGGTGAATTCGTGGCCCACGATGGTGCCGCCCGCGTTCTTGGCGCTCTTCTCGAACTCGCTGGCCACACCCTGGCCGTAGGCCGTGCGGTCGTCGATGACGGCGATGTTCTTGCCCTTCAGTTCCTTCACCGCATACTTGCCCAGCGTGCCGCCGAGTTGCACGTCATCGGCCACCACGCGGAAGGTGGTCTTGTAGCCCTGGCGCGTGTACTTGGGGTTGGTGGCCGAGGGCGAGATTTGCGGAATGCCCGCGTCGCTGTAGATCTTGGAGGCCGGGATGGTCGTGCCCGAGTTCAGGTGGCCGACCACGCCGTGCACCTTGGCATCCACGAGCTTCTGCGCCGCCGCCGTGCCCTGGCGCGGGTCGCCCGCATCGTCCTCGCCCAGCAGTTCGAGCTTGACCTTCTTGCCGCCGATGACCACGCCCTTGGCGTTGAGCTCGTCGATGGCCATGCGCGCGCCCAGCTCATTGTCCTTGCCCAGGTGGGCAATGGGGCCGCTGGTGGGGCCCACGTGGCCGATGCGCACGATGTCCTGCGCCGAGGCGCCACCGGCCGCGGCAGCCGCCAAAGCCACCAGGGTGAGGGAGTAAACGGTTGTTTTCATGGTCCAGATTCCTTCTTGAAATGCCGTGGAGGTTTACTGGGGCAGGCCGAACACGGGCTTGCCCAGCAGGTCCGAAGAGAGTGCGTAGATGCCGTGGTTGGAGAACACCCACACGAGGTTGCGGTCCCATTCCACGAAGATGCTGTGGACCGGGTTGGGCAGCGCGCGGATGCTCTGCGTCTGCCCGTCCTTGGTGGGCGCCTCGCCGATCATCTTGGGCACGAAGTAGCCCGCGATGACGGGATGCGCCGGGTCCTTCAGGTCGAACATCTGCATGCCCGCGTTGTAGTAGCTGTAGGGCATGTAGCGCTGGCTGGGCTGGCCCGGCTGGATCGCCGCGTAGCCGCTGCGCTTGGGACCGAAGCTGCCGCGGCGCTGGCAGAAGTCAGTGAAGGGCGCACCCTCCGGGGCTGCGGGGCGGGGCAGCGTGAACGCGATCTTCGGGTTCTTCGGATCGCGCACGTCGATCGCGTAGATGTCCTTGAAGGGCTCGTAGCAGTCCTCGCTCATCGGGTAGCCGCTGTAATAGACCATGCCCGTGGTCTCGACCTTGCTCACGTCGATGTTGTCGCCCTCGGTGCCAGTAACGCTCACGGGCATGGGCAGGTGGGCGACCTGCTTGAGGTTTTTCGGATCGCTGATGTCGATCACGTAGAAGCCGAAGCCGCCCATCGCGGCGTAGCCGTACTTGCCGCCCTGCTCCACGGGCTTGGGAATGAACAACGGCATGCGCGCACCCATCCACGAGGTCTTGTTGCCGGCGCGCGGGTTCTTGTTGTATTCCGCCTCCTCGCCCAGGCGCGAGCCCGGCGCCCACCACATCGACAGGCGCTTCGGTGCGGTCGGGTCGGACACGTCGAACGCCATCTGGCCGCCCGCGTACAGGTAGGTCTTGTACTCGGTGTTGGCGAAGGTGTCGTCGGGCGCGCCGGCCACGAAAAGGTACTGGTCGCCGTTGTAGACCGGCACGTCCTGGCAGCCCGAGCCCTGCTGCGGCTGCTCCTTGGCCGAGTGGTAGGGGTCCAGCGCGGTTTCGGACAGCAGCTTCCAGTCGGTGAACAGCGGGCCCGTCACCTCGTACATGCGGAAGCCCCGCAGCATCTTGCGGTCGCGCAGCTTCTGCACCTGGTCGGGGTAGAGGTACTTGTTCCACACCGTACCGTAGCGCGGCGTCTCGTAGCACTGCACCGCGAGCATCTTGCCGAGCCTCTTGTTGTATTTGACGTTGAAGGGACCGAACTGGTGCTCGCCGCCCTTGATGTCGAAGTCCTTCTTGCCAACCAGCTTGACGTTGTGCGGATCGGTGATGTCGAACACGTTGTACTGCCAGATCTCGTAGTCGTAGAGATAGCGGCGGCCCTGCCAGTCGAACGTGGCCTGCCAGCTGTGGCCCGCGCCCGCCACGTAGGGGTAGAAGGCCTCCTGCTTGAAGTTCTTGGCGTAGGTGTTCAGGTCCAGGTAGGGCAGACTGCCCTCGACCGGGTGTGCGCCGTAGGCGTCGGGCGTGGCCTCGGGCATCTTGAATTTCCCGGAGGCCTTGTCGTAGCCCCAGCTGCCGGGCGCCGGGTGCTGCGGCTCGCCGGGCAGCAGGTTGGTGTTGACCGGCTTGCCGGGAGGCGCGTCCGGCGCGTTGAGGTTGGCACCGCTG
>JASLFM010000277.1 GCA_030150585.1 Acidovorax sp. | reverse complement strand
CGCATCCAGTCCGCCGTGCCCATGAAGCTCTCCTTGAGGCGCACGCGCAGCGCCTCGGGCACGCCGGTCTCGCCCATGGCCTGGTCCATGCACGCTACCCACTGGTCGCGCTCCTTGATGCCGATGGAGAACGGCATGTGCCGCATGCGCAGGCGCGGGTGGCCGAAGCGGCTCTGGTAGTGGTCGGGCCCGCCGAGCCAGCCGCACAGAAACCAGAACAGCTTCTGCCGCGCGTCGGCCAGGGAGCTGCCGTGCGCGGCGCGCAGCTCGGCATAGGCGGGCTCCAGGTCCATGAGGTCGTAGAAGCGCTCGACGAGCGCATGGACCCGCTCCTCTCCCCCCATCCATTCGAACGGGGTCTGGGGAGCAGATGGGGTGTCTTCAGGCATGGCGGCAGGGGAACGGATGCAATTGCAGGATTGTCGGGCATGGGCTGCGGCTTCTCCTGCGATAGCAAGCAGCGCCCCATGGACAGAGGACAGATGCGTCAGGCCCGTTCGGCTTGATGCACGTCAATGCGGCGCCCGCTCCGCATGGCATGCTGACGCCATGAACACCTCACTCACGGGCGCCCAGCGCCAGCAACTGCAAGAGGCCCTGGAGCGCCGCAAGGCCGAACTGCTGGCCGAACTCGGCTCCATGCAGCGCGACACGCTCTCTCTGCTCGCAGGCAGCGAGCAGCGCGAGGCCGGCGAAGACCGCCAGGACCAGGCCGACCGCAGCGCCGTGGACACCGTGCGCGATGCCGAAGCCACGCGCGACCATGACGAACTCGTGGCCGTGCGCGCGGCGCTGGCGCGCGTTGCGGAAGGCAGCTACGGCGAGTGCATCGACTGCGGCCAGCCGGTGGGCACAGAGCGGCTGTTCGCTCAGCCTGCGGCCGCGCGCTGCATCGCCTGCCAGACACAGGCGGAAAAGCAGCTGCACTGATCACTGCGCCGCGCGGCGCAGCGTTTCCACCACGGGGCGGCGCAACACCTCGCGCAAACCCCACCAGCCCGCCAGCAGCGCGAGCACCGCGCCCGCCGCGCCGCCCGCGAGCGGCACCAGGGGCGAGGCGGTCCAGCGGAAGTCGAACGCATAGCGCGCCAGCGCCCAGCCCACCACCACGGCCACGGTGCTGGCGAGCACGCCCGCGAGCAGGCCCACGCCCGCCAGCTCGGCACGCTGCACCTGGCGCAGCAGGCTGGCGCGGGCGCCCACCGCGCGCATGATGGCGAACTCGCGCGCCCGCTCCTCGCGCGTGGCGGTGACGGCCGCGAACAGCACCACCAGCCCCGCCGCAAGCGTGAAGCCGAAGAGGAATTCCACCGCGCGGATCACCTGGTCCAGCACACGCTGCACCTGCGCCAGCGTGCTGCCCATGTCGACATTCGTGATGTTCGGAAACTGGCGCACCAGCGCGTTGTCGAAGCCCTTGGCCTCGGGTGCACGGTAGGCGGCCAGGTAGGTGATCGGCACGTCGTCGCCCAGGTGCGCCACGGGGTACATCACGAAGAAGTTGGCGCGCATCGAGCCCCAGTCCACCTTGCGCAGGCTGGTGATCCGCGCCTCGCTCAACACGCCGCCGATGTCGAAGCGCAGGCTGTCGCCGAGCTTGAGGCCCAGCGTCTCGGCAATACCCTCCTCCACGCTCACGGCGCCCTGCTCTTCGGGCGTCCAGCGGCCCGCCACGATCTGGTTGTGCGCGGGCGCCTCGGCGGCATTGGAGAGGTTGAACTCGCGGTCCACGAGGCGCTTGGCGCGGTCCTGCGCGTAGTCGGCCGGCCCCACGGCGCGGCCGTTCACGGCCACGAGGCGGCCGCGGATCATGGGGTACCAGTCGTAGCGGCGCACGCCTGCGTCCTTCAGCGCCTGCTGGAAGCTGTCGGCCTGGTCGGGCATCACGTTGATGACGAAGCGGTTGGGCGCGTCGGGCGGCGTGGCCTGGCGCCAGCTGCTGATGAGGTCGGTGCGCAGCAGCACGAGCAGCACCAGCGCGAGCAGGCCCACGGCCAGGCTGCTGACCTGCACCACCGCATAGGCCGGGCGCGCCGAAATCTGGCGCGTGGCCAGCACCAGCCAGCGCGGCGCCGTGGCCTCGTTCACGCTGCGGCGCAGCAGCTTGACGGCGCCCCAGGCCAGCAACGCGAACAGCGCCACGGCACCTGCGAAACCGCCGACCGCGATGAGGCCAAGCACGAGGTCGCTGCTCACGGCCAGCAGCAGCGCCGCAAAGCCCGCCACCCCAAGTCCCAGCACCGCGAGCGAGGCGGGCTTGAGCCCGCCCAGGTCGCGCCGGATCACCCGCAGCGGCGGCACCTGCGCGAGCTGCAGCACGGGCGGCAGCCCGAAGGCGAACAGCAGCGTGAGCCCGATACCCATGCCGAAAGCCACGGGCCACAGGCTGGGCGCGGGCAGCGCCGTCTCGACCAGGCCCGCAAGCAGCAGCACGAAGAGGTAGTGCACGCCAAAACCCAGCAGCACGCCGAAGGCGCTGGCCGCGAGCCCCACGAGCGCGAACTCGACCACGTAGGCCAGCGCGATGCTGCGCTGGCTCTGGCCCAGTACGCGCAGCAGCGCGGCGGCGTCGAGGTGGTCGTTGGCAAAGCCGCGCGCGGCGAGCGCCACGGCCACGGCCGAGAGCAGCGCGGCGAGCAGCGCGACGAGGTTGAGGAATTTTTGCGCGCGGTCCAGCGTCTGGCGCATCTCGGGGCGGCCACTGTCGAGCGACTCCACGCGCACGCCGTGCACCTCGGGCCGCGCGGCCTCCTGCGCGGCCCAGGCGCTGAAGGCCTTGACGGCCTGGGGCGGCCCCGCCACGGCGAAGCGGTAGGTCAGGCGGCTCGCGGGCTGCACGAGGCCCGTGGCGGGCAGATCGGCCGCGTTCACCATCACACGCGGCGCGAAGCTCATGAAGCCCGCGCCCCGGTCGGGCTCGATGGTGATGATGCGCGCGATGCGCAGTTGCGCGTCGCCGAGCAGCAGCGCATCGCCCATCTTCAGGCCGAGGGCTTCGAGCACCGGAACATCGACCCATGCCTCGCCGCGCGCGGGAATGTCCCGCGTGGGCGCATCGGGCGCATCCGGCGCGCCGGCCACGCGCAGGCTGCCGCGCAGCGGGTAGCCCGGCTCCACGCTCTTGAGCGCCACGAGCCGGCTCGCGCCTCCGTCGGCGTCGCTCGCGCGGCCCATGGTGGGAAAGCCCACCGTCGTCACCGCGGCGAGGCCCAGCGCGCGGGCCTTGTCTGCGAAGGCGGGCGGCGTGGGGTTGTCGCTGGCCACCACGGCATCGCCGCCGAGCAATTGCAGGGCGTCGCGCTGCAGCCCCCCCTGCAGCCGGTCGGCAAAGAAGCCCACGGAGGCCAGGGCCGCCACGGCCAGCGTGACGGCCACCATGAGCAGGCGCAGTTCGCCCGCGCGCAGGTCGCGCCAAAGGGTGCGCCAGCCCAGGCGCAGAGAGGAAGCGTTCATGGCCCTACCTTACCGCAGCGCCGCCAATGAGGGGAATGAATGCGGGGAAGGTGCATCCAATGGATGGGAATAAGGCAAGAACCCTCTTTTCACCACCAGGAGATCACCATGGGCATGCACACCACCCGGCTCACCGGGCGCCACGAAGTCGCGCAGGGAACGCTGGCCTTCGAGTTGGAAAAGCCCGCCGGCTTCACGTTCCGGCCGGGCCAGGCCTTCGACATCGCCCTGCCCGGCCTTCCCGGCACGGGACCGGATTCGCGCCACACCTTCTCCATCGTCAGCGCGCCGCACGAAGAGCGGCTGGCCTTCGCCACCCGCATGCGCGACAGCGCCTACAAGCGCGCGCTGGCGGCCCTGCCCCTGGGTTCGCCGCTGGAAATCGACGGCCCCTTCGGCACGCTCACGCTGCACGGCACGCGCCCGGGCGTGCTGATTGCGGGCGGCATCGGCATCACGCCCTTCATGAGCATGCTGCGCGACGCGGCCCACCGCCAGGACACCCGGCCGCTCGCGCTGCTGTACTCCAACCGCCGCCCCGAGGAGGCGGCCTTCTGGCCCGAGCTGCAGGCGCTGGCCCGCCGCCTGCCGGCCCTGCGCCTGGTGGCCACCATGACCGGCATGGCGCAGTCCGCCATCCCGTGGGACGGGCCCACGGGCCGGATCGACGCCGCCTTGGTGCAGCGCGCGGGCCAGGGGTTGGCGGCGCCGGTGTACTACGTGTCCGGCCCTCCGGCCATGGTGCGGGCCCAGCAAGAGACGCTGCGCGCGGCGGGCGTGGACGAGGACGATGCGCGCAGCGAGGAGTTCTACGGCTATTGAGGCCTCCCGCGCCCATGTACAGAGCGCAGGTAGCTATCATTTTTAAAGCAAACGGCGTCAGCGCGCCGGTGCCTCGGCATCCAGCCGCTGCGCCAATGCCTCCAACAGGGGGCCGATGCGCGCGCCCACGCGCATCTGCGGGTTGGAGAAGCCATCGTTCTTGCCCGCCTCCACCTCGCGCTGGGCGATAACGGGCACCGCCTGCTTGAAGGCCTGGGCGAAGGAGCGGGTATGGCGCAGTTGCTCGTCGAACACGGCCCGGCCGAAAAAGGTCAACTCAGAGCGGCTGCCGCAGCCGTACGAGGTGTGCGTGGCATCGGCCGCCGTCATCACCAGCGTGTCGTCATCCGCCAACGGCTCGACCCAGCCGCCCGAAAAACAGGCCGAGACCGCGATGACGCGGTGGCGGATACCCGCCGCGTCGAGCATGGCGCGCAGTTGCTCCGGCGCAACGGGCGGCACTTCGAGCGGCCAGTGGCGCGCCGCGAGCTGGTGGTCGCTCGCGCCATGCGAGGTCATGTAGACCACGAGCAGGTCTTCGTCGCGGTTCATGCGCGCGCCGATGGCGGCGATGGCGCGCTCCAGGTTCTGCGGCGTGGCCCACACATGGGTCTGTGCCGTCTCGGCATGGTTGAGCAGGTGCAGCACGCGGCCCTGGGCTGCGAAGCGCTGCTCCAGCACCTGCGCGACCATGGCGCTCTCGTTGCGGAACACGTTCTCGCCCGCATAGGGCGCGAACACCAGGCCGTAGACGTCGGCCACGCCATCGGTCTGCCCCGCGAGCGCCTGCACCTGGCGCTGCCACAGCGCCTGCTGGGCCTCGAAGACCGGCTGCGAGAGGTGCAGCCGCGCGGGCGCAGGTCCATCGGCGGCGCGCGCCGCGGCGTCCTCCTCCCAGGGCTGGTCCGGGAATTGCCAGGTGGCCAGGGCGATGACGGCCACCGCCGCCACGCCAAAGGCCGCGCTGCGCCAGCGCTGGCCGATGCAGCGGGCGCTCACCACCACGAGTGCCGCCAGCAGCCAGAGCACGAGCAGACCGTACAGCACCCAGAACACCGTGGACCAGGGCGCGGCCTGCCAATGCGCGGGCCGCTGCACCGCCCAGAGCTGCAGACCGTACACCAGCAGCGTGGCAGGCAGAGGTGCCCAGGTAGACAGCACCCACCACGCGGCCAGCCCTTGCCGCCGCGGCGCCGGCATGGCCCACCAGCCCGCCCACAGCAGAACGAGGCTGGTCCACCACGGCGTGAGCCAGCCGCGCAGGCTGAACACGGCCGGCCCTTCCACATGGCCGCGCGCCACGGCCACCAGCAGGCCGTTCGCGATGAGCACCAGCACCGCGAGCTGCCAGGGCGTGGGCGCCACGGCGCCCGTGCGCGGAGCAAGCAGCAAAGCAGCACGCAGGCCCTCGCGCACCCAGGCCCGCAGCGGCAGGCGCAGCGCTTCGGCCCGAGGACCAGGCTCCTGCGCGGACGCGCTGGCAGCGCGGCCAGCGATGGGCTCGGTATCGACCCAGGCGTTGTGGAGGACGTGCATGGCGCGCATCATGCCACCCGGGGCCATCCGGTGGCTTACACCGCCAGGGCCGTCAAACGTAGCGCAGCGCCGTGGGCGGGCGGCACATGGCCCACAGGTGCATGCCCGCCTCACGGGCCAGCTGCAACGCGAGCGACGTGGGCGCGGAGATGGTGGCGAACGCGGGAACGCCCAGGCGGGCGCATTTGCGCACCAATTCGTAGCTGGTGCGGCTGGTCATGACGACGAAGCCGGGCTCGCCATGCCGGCCTGCGAGGGCGAGCCGCCCGAAGAGCTTGTCGAGCGCATTGTGGCGACCCACGTCCTCGAGCACATCGGTCAGCAGCCCCTCCGGCGTGGCCCAGCCCGCCGCATGCAGCGAGCCCGCTTGGGCGTTGAGCACCTGGCGCGGGCCCAGCGCGGCGAAGGGGCGCAGCACGGTCTCCACATCCAGGCGGTCGCGCCATGCGGGCGCGGGCAGTGGCGCGGGGTGCAGGTCGAGCGCCTGCAGGCTGTCGATGCCGCACACGCCGCAGCCCGTGCGTCCAACCAGCGCACGGCGCCGATCCTTGAGCCGGGCGAACTGGCGCGGGGCGATTTCCATGTGCACCGCGCAGCTGGCGTCGGGCGTCCCCTCGGCGTGGACGAACACCTCCACGTCGCGGCAATCCGTGGGGCTCTCCACGATGCCCTCGCTGAGGGCAAAGCCCACGGCAAATTCCGCCAGGTCCTGCGGCGTGGCCATCATCACGGCGTGGGAAATGCCGTTGAAGACGAGGGCCACAGGCACCTCGGCCGCCACCGCGCGCGGCGGCGCGGCCTCCTTGCCGCCGGCACACCACGGGTCGGCAGCGGCAACCACGAGGGGCGGCAGCGCTGCAGCGGCAGCATCGCGGGGCACGCCGTCCTCGGCAATGGCGGGCGGATCGGTCATCAACATGCCCCGACCTTACCAGCCCCGGCGGGCGCCCGCCGGCCATGGCGCCCCTACCGACCCCATTGGTAGGGAATAGCCATGGATATCGGCCCCACCGATATGATGCAGCTACAGGGCCCGCGCCCGGCATTCCTACGTGCTATCCCTGTGGTTTTTTTCCGGGTGCTCAATGAATATGACAAGACAACCCACGACCCCACGAGAGGAGGTTCCGTCATGGACATGAACCGCCGGCATTTCTTTCGCGTGAGCGGCGCAGGGCTGGTTGGCTCCAGCCTTGTCGCCATGGGCTTCTCGCCCGCGACCGCGCTTGCCGAAGTCCGCCAGTACAAGCTGGCCGCCACCACCGTTACGCGCCAGACCTGCACCTACTGCTCGGTCGGCTGCGGCATCCTGATGTACGCACTGGGTGACGGCAGCAAAAACGCCAGCCTCTCGGTGATCCACGTCGAGGGCGACCCCGACCACCCCGTCAACCGCGGCACGCTGTGCCCCAAGGGCGCGGGCCTGCTGGATTTCATCCACAGCCCCAACCGCCTGCTGTACCCCGAGTACCGCGCGCCGGGCTCGAACGAGTGGAAACGCCTGTCCTGGGACGATGCGCTCACCCGCATCGCCAAGCTGCTCAAGGAAGACCGCGACGCGAACTTCCAGGCCAAGACGGACGACGGCCTCACGGTGAACCGCTGGCTCACCACCGGCATGCTGGCGGCCTCCGCCTCCAGCAACGAGGCCGGTTACATCACGCACAAGGTGGCCCGTTCGTGGGGCCTGCTCGCATTCGATAACCAAGCCCGTGTCTGACACGGCCCGACGGTGGCAGGTCTTGCCCCGACGTTTGGCCGTGGAGCGATGACGAACCATTGGGTCGACATCAAGAACGCGGACGTTATTTTGATCATGGGCGGCAATGCCGCCGAAGCGCACCCCTGCGGATTCAAG
>JASLFM010000271.1 GCA_030150585.1 Acidovorax sp. | reverse complement strand
TAGATGGTGCGGCGGCTCATCGGCGCTTTGCGCGCGGCGCGCGCCATTGCTCCGCGTAGCGCAGGTCCACGTTCGCCTGCAGGAAATCGAGCACCGCGCGCGTGCGCGGCGGCAGGCGGTCGGGCTTGCCGAGGTACACGGCGTGGATGGGCTCGAGCACGCCGGTGTTGAACGCCTCCAGCACCGCCACCAGCCGCCCCGCCATCAGGTCGTCCCACGCATGGTAGAGCGACAGCCGGGCCAGGCCCACGCCCTGCAGGGCAAGCTGGCGCATCACGTCGCCGTCGTTCACGCGGACCACCTCGCCGATGTCCACCGCCACGCGGCGGCCGTCCACATCGAACGGCCAGTGGGGAATGGCACGCTGGTAGTTCCAGCCCAGGCGCAGGTGGCGGCGCAGTTCATCGGGGTGCCGTGGCAGGCCTTGGCGCTTCAAATAGTCGGGGGCCCCCACGATCACCTGCCGCGTGCGCCCCAGCAGGCGCGCCACCATGTCCGACGGCGGCAGCTCGCCCCAGCGGATGGCGATATCGATGCCCGCCTCCACGAGGTCCACCACCTGGTCGGTGAAGCTCAGGTCCAGGCGCAGCCCGGGGTGGGCTTCGAGCAGGCGCGGCACCAGGGGCACGAGCAGCCGCTGGCCCGTGGACGTGCTGGCGCTGATGCGCACCACGCCCCGGGGCGCGCTGCGCGCGGCCACTGCGGCCTCGATCTCGTCCAGGTCGGCCAGCACGCGCTTGCCGCGCTCGTAGAGCTGGGCGCCCTCGGCCGTGAGCTGCACGCGGCGCGTGCTGCGCTGGAGCAGTTGCACGCCCAGGCGCGCCTCCAGCCGCGACATGGCCTTGCTGATGGCCGAGGGTGACACACCGAGATGGCGCGCGGCAGCGGAGAGGCTGCCACGCTCGGCCACGAGCACGAGCAGCTCCAGCTCGCCGGAGCGGTTGGTATCCAGGCCGGAGGCGGCGGGTGCCGTGCTCATTTGTTCCTTGAGGGCATAGACACGTTTCCATTATTCCATCTACACAAGAATACCGGCAGCCCCCACAGTTCGGAGCCTCCCCTCTTCAAGGACTTCGCATGCCGCCTTCTCTCCTGGCCCTCGCGGCCGGTGCCTTCGGCATAGGCACCACGGAATTCATCATCATGGGCCTGCTGACCCAGGTCAGCGAGGACCTGCACATCGGCATCCCCACGGCGGGCACGCTGATCTCGGGCTACGCCATCGGCGTGGCCGTGGGCGCCCCCGTGCTCACGCTGCTCACGCGCGGGTGGCCACGCAAGCGCCTGCTGCTGGCGCTGATGCTGATCTTCATCGCAGGCAACGCGGCGGCCGTCTTCGCCCCCAGCTACGGCTGGCTGATGGCCGCGCGCGTGCTCACCTCGCTCACGCACGGCACTTTCTTCGGCGTGGGCGCCGTGGTGGCCACGGGCCTCGTGCCCGCGGAGAAGCGGGCCTCGGCCATCGCGCTGATGTTCTCGGGGCTTACGCTGGCCACGCTGCTCGGCGTTCCCGCGGGCGCCTGGATCGGCCAGCATTTTGGCTGGCGCATGGCCTTCGCGGCCGTGGCGGGCGTGGGCGTGGCGGCACTCTCCATCCTCGCGGGCTTCGTGCCCCGCGACCAGGGGCGCCCAGCCCCCCTGCCGCTGCGCCAGGAACTGGCCGTGCTCTCGCGCGGCCCCGTGTGGCTGGGCCTGGGTATCACGGTGTTCGGCTTCGCGGGCGTGTTCGCGCTCTACACCTACGTGGAGCCGCTGCTCACACAGGTCACGCACATGGACGGCAACCTCGTCGCCCTCACGCTGCTGTTGTTCGGCGCGGGGCTGGCAGCAGGCAACCTGCTGGGCGGCAGGCTGGCCGACCGGGGCGTGGTGCGCGCGCTGTACCTGAGCATCGGCACGCTGATGGCGGTGCTCGCCGCCGGCCGCTGGGCCTTCGGCCATGCGCCCCTGGCCATGGCCTACGTGGTGGTGCTGGGCACCGTGGCCTTCGCCACCGTGGCACCCATGCAGATGCGCGTGCTGGAACAGGCCGGCACCGAAGGCGTCAACCTCGCGTCGAGCCTGAACATCGCGGCCTTCAACCTCGGCAACGCCCTGGGCGCCTGGGCGGGCGGGCTGGTGCTGTCGCAGGGGCTGGGGCTGCCGTCGGTGGCCTGGGCGGCGGCAGGGCTCACGGCCGTGGGGTTGGCGCTCGTGGCCTGGAGCAGCGCCGGCCCGCGCCACCGCCTGCTGCCGGCCACGCAGTGCTGAGCCTCAGCCGCGTGCCAGCACCGGCGCCAGCGCGGCACCCGTGTGCGTGCCCTGCCGTACCACGTCCTCGGGTGTGGCAGCCGCCACGATGCGGCCGCCGCCCTGGCCGCCCTCGGGACCCAGGTCGATGATCCAGTCGGCCTCGGCGATCACGTCGAGATCGTGCTCGATCACCACCACGCTGTGGCCGCCATCCACCAGGCGGTGCAGCACGCGGATGAGCTTGTCCACGTCGGCCATGTGCAGGCCCACGGTGGGCTCGTCGAGCACGTAGAGCGTGTGCGGCGCCTTCTGCCCGCGCCGGCCCACGTCATCGCGCACCTTGGTCAGTTCGGTCACGAGCTTGATGCGCTGCGCTTCGCCGCCCGACAGCGTGGGCGAGGGCTGGCCCAGCGTGAGGTAGCCCAGGCCCACGTCCTTGAGCAGTTGCAGCGGGTGCGCAATGCTGGGCATGCTGGCGAAGAACTCCACGGCCTCGTCCACCTCCATCTGCAGCACGTCCCCGATGCTCTTGCCGCGCCAAGTGACGGCCAGGGTCTCGGGGTTGAAACGTGCGCCGTGGCAGGCCTCGCAGGGCACCTTTACGTCGGGCAGGAAGCTCATCTCGATGGTGCGCACGCCCTGGCCTTCGCACACCGGGCAGCGGCCCTCGCCGGTGTTGAAGCTGAAGCGCCCGGCCGCGTAGCCGCGCGCCTTGGCTTCGAGCGTCTCGGCAAAGAGCTTGCGCACCAAGTCCCAGAAGCCGATGTAGGTGGCCGGGCAGGAGCGCGGCGTCTTGCCGATCGGGGTCTGGTCCACTTCGAGCACGCGGTCGATGCTCTCGAAACCCGCGAGCCCCGTGCAACCCACGAGCGGCGGCGCCTTGCCTGCGTCCATGGCGTCACGCCCCGCCTTGGTGGCGCGCTGGCCCACCCAGGCGGCCACGTTGGCGAGGAGCACGTCGCGCGCCAGCGTGGACTTGCCCGAGCCCGATACGCCCGTGACGGCCACCAGGCGCTGCAGCGGCACGCGTGCCTCCACGCGCTGCAGGTTGTGCAGCTGGGCGCCCTGCACGCTCAGCCAGCGCAGCTCCGCATCCTTGGCGGCCACCGGGCGGCGCGGCTGCAGCGGGTGCTTCATTGCATGCAGCAGGTAGCGGCCCGTGACCGAGTCCTCGGCGCGCGTGATGTCTGCCGCCTGGCCCTGGGCCACGACGCGGCCGCCGCGCTTGCCCGCGCTGGGGCCGATGTCGATGATGTGGTCCGCGCGGCGGATGGTGTCTTCATCGTGCTCCACCACCACGAGGGTGTTGCCTTTGTCGCCCAGTTTGTGCAGGGCCCCCAGCAGGATCTGGTTGTCGCGCGCGTGCAGGCCGATGGTGGGCTCGTCGAGCACGTAGCACACGCCCTGCAGGTTGCTGCCGAGCTGCGCCGCCAGGCGGATGCGCTGGGCCTCGCCGCCGCTGAGC
>JASLFM010000177.1 GCA_030150585.1 Acidovorax sp. | reverse complement strand
TGGTGAGCGGGCCCGTGCGCTGGCGGCGCCACTCGCGAATGCCGCGCAGCACGTTGAGGCCGCCGCGCAGCGAGAGGCCGAACAGGTCGGTGAGCTGCGGGGCGTTGACCACCTGCACCACGTCCGGGTGGTCGTGCAGGTGCTGGCCCACGCCAGGCAGGTGGTGCAGCACCTCGATGCCGTGGCGCTGCAACTCCTGCGCCGGGCCCACGCCCGAGAGCATGAGCAGCTGCGGCGAGAGCAGGGCACCCGCGCTCAGCAGCACCTCGCGCTGCGCGCGCACCTGCTTCAGCGCGCCGCCCTGGCGGTACTCCACGCCCACGGCGCGGCGGCCATCGAACAGGATGCGCGTGGCCTGCGCGCCGGTGACGACCTGCAGGTTAGGCCGCGCCAAATGCGGCGTGAGGTAGCCCTTGGCCGCGCTGTGGCGCTCGCCGTTCTTGTGGGTGACCTGGTACAGGCCCACGCCCTCTTGCGTGGCACCGTTGAAGTCGCGGTTGTGCACATGGCCTGCCTGCACGGCGGCATCGACGAACACCTGGCTGAAGCGGTTGGGCGAGCGCAGGTCGGCCACGTTGAACGGGCCGCCCTGGCCGTGCCAGGCGTCGGCGCCGCGCTCGTTGTTTTCGGCGCGCTGGAAGTAGGGCAGCACGTCGGCCCAGGCCCAGCCGGGGTTGCCCTGCGCGGCCCAGTGGTCGTAGTCGGCATGCTGGCCGCGGATGTAGACCATGGCGTTGACCGAGCTGGAGCCGCCCAGCACCTTGCCGCGCGGCTGGTAGCCGCAGCGGCCGCCCAGGCCGGGCTGGGGCACGGTGTGGAAGCCCCAGCCGAACATTTCGGTCTTGGCGATGGCAGCCAGGCCCGCGGGGCAGTGGATGAGCACGCTGCGGTCCGCCGGACCCGCTTCGAGCAGGCACACGCGCACAGACGGGTCTTCGGTGAGGCGCCCCGCGAGCACCGAACCCGCCGAGCCGCCGCCGATTACGATGTAGTCGAACATGGGGATTTGTCTCCTAGGCGACGCCGGGCCGTCGCCGCAGCCCGGCTGTGGTGTTTGTCTGATCCACCATAACCGAAGGCCGGTGCGAATGCCGATACCATCCCATCCATCCGTTTCACTTTGAAGAGAGCTCTCTATATGACGATTTCGACCGTCGGCATCATCGGCGCGGGCACCATGGGCAACGGCATCGCCCAGGCATGCGCCGTCTCGGGCATTAACGTGGTCATGGTGGACATCTCCGATGCCGCCGTGCAAAAGGGCGTGGCCACCGTGGCCGGCAGCCTCGACCGCCTGATCAAGAAGGAAAAGATCACCGCCGCCGACAAGGACGCTGCGCTCGCGCGCATCAAGGGTTCCACGAGCTACGACGACCTCAAGGCCGCGCAGATCGTGATCGAGGCCGCGACCGAGAACTACGAGCTCAAGCTCAAGATCCTCAAGCAGGTGGATGCGCTGGTGGCGCCCGAGGTCATCATCGCCTCCAACACCTCGTCCATCTCCATCACCAAGCTGGCCGCAGCCACGAGCCGCGCCGACAAGTTCATCGGCATGCACTTCTTCAACCCCGTGCCCATGATGGCGCTGGTGGAGATCATTCGCGGCCTGGCGACCAGCGACGCCACGCACGATGCCGTGAAGGCCCTGTCCGAGCGCCTGGGCAAGAGCCCCATCACGGTGAAGAACGCGCCCGGCTTCGTGGTCAACCGCATCCTGGTGCCCATGATCAACGAGGCCTTCTTCGTGCTGGCCGAGGGCCTGGCCACGCCCGAAGACATCGACGCGGGCATGAAGCTCGGCTGCAACCAGCCCATCGGCCCGCTGGCACTGGCCGACATGATCGGCCTGGACGTGTGCCTGGCCGTGATGGACGTGTACCTGACCGAGTTCGGCGACAGCAAGTACCGCCCCTGCCCGCTGCTCAAGGAGTATGTGGCCGCCGGCCGCCTGGGCCGCAAGACCGGCCAGGGCGTTTACCAGTACTAAAAACGCCGGGCCGTGCGGCGCCCGCCGCATGGCCCATCGCGCGTCATGGTCTTTGCAATTGAATTGCACACAATTTAATTGCCAGCAATAATTTACCCCATGCCACGCCGCTCTTCCACCCAAGCCAGCCCGCCCGAGCTGCTGCTGGACAACCAGGTCTGCTTCGCGCTGTATTCCGCGTCGCTGGCCATGACCAAGCTCTACAAGCCGCTGCTCGAGGCCATCGGCCTCACCTACCCGCAGTACCTCGTGATGCTCGTGCTCTGGGAGCGCGACGGGCTCACCGTGTCCGAGCTGGGCGAGCGGCTGTTCCTCGACTCGGGCACGCTCACGCCCCTGCTCAAGCGGCTCGAAGGTGCGGGCCTCATCGCACGGCTGCGCGATGCGCAGGACGAGCGGCGCGTGCGCCTCACCCTCACGGCCGACGGCCGCGCGCTGCGCACCGAAGCCCAGAAGATCCCCGCCTGCGTGCTGCGCAGCACGCAGTGCAGCGTGCCCGAACTCCAGGCCCTCACCGCTCAGCTGAGCGCCTTGCGCAGCCAGCTGAGCCCGCGCTGAACCCCATTCGCCATTCCCACCACCCGTCCGCCTGCGGACACCTGCTTGCAAAGGAAGCCACCATGCCCTCCCTCGACAAAGTCCTCTACACCGCCCGTGCGCACACCACCGGCGGCCGCGACGGCGCCTCGCGCACCGACGATGGCCGGCTCGACGTGACGCTGTCCTCGCCCGGCACCAGCGGTACCGGCACCAACCCCGAGCAGCTCTTCGCCGCCGGCTACTCGGCCTGCTTCATCGGTGCCATCAAGGCCGTGGCCGGCAAGCAGAAGATCGCCCTGCCGCAGGACCTGGCCATCGACGCCGAGGTGGACCTGGGCACCATTCCCAACGCCTACGGCATCGCCGCGCGCCTCACGGTGCACCTGCCCGGCATGGACCGCGCCGCCGCCCAGGCGCTGGTGGAGGCCGCCCACCAGGTCTGCCCCTACTCCAACGCCACGCGCGGCAACATCGACGTGACGCTCACGCTCGCCTGAGCCAGTCGCTCCTGAAAAAAGAGCTGCTCGCGCCCGTCCACAGGGTGCTGTCGGCTCTTTTTGCTTGGATTTCTGGTTTTCCCTAGGCCGCGCTGCAAGGCTGCGCTCAGCTTCTCAGGCCATCATGGGGTTGCCATGAAAGTCGCCCTGCTGTCCGACATCCACGCCAACCGCCAGGCCCTGGACGCCTGCCTCGCCCACGCGCGCGCCCAGGGCGCGCAGCAGTTCGCGCTGCTCGGTGACCTTGTAGGCTACGGCGCGGATCCCGTGGCCGTGGTGGAGCAGGCCATGGCGCTGGCCGCGCGAGGCGCGCTCATCGTGCAGGGGAACCACGACGCGATGGCCGTTGCGCCGCCCGCGCAGGCCGATTCGCTGGGCGCGCAAAGCGCGCAGTGGACGCACGCCCAGCTCGGCCCCGCGCACCGCGCCTTCCTGACCGCGCAGCCGCTCACCGCGCGCCTGGGCGACTACACGCTGCTGGTGCACGCCAGCGCCGACGGCCCGGAGCGCTGGCACTACATCGAGGACGCCAACGCCGCCGAGCGCAGCATGGCAGCAGCGAGCACGCTCGACCCATCCATCCGCTACGTGTTCGGCGGCCACGTGCACGAGCAGGCGCTGTACTTCCTCACGCCCACAGCCAAGCTCATGCGCTTCGCGCCGCAGCCCGGCGTGCCCGTGCCTGTGCCCACGCACCGCCAATGGCTGGGCATCGTGGGCTCGGTGGGCCAGCCGCGCGACCGCGACCCGCGCGCCATGTACGCATTGTTCGACTCCGGCGACGGCACGGGCACCGCCACCGTGACCTTCCACCGCGTGCCCTACGACCATGCCGCCGCGGCCGCCGCCATCCGCGCCACACCGCTGCCGGCCTTCTTCGCCGACCGGCTGGAGAGCGGCCGGTGAAGCTGCTCGCACCGGGCACCGAGGTGGACGGCTTCGTCGTGCGCGAGTGCATCCATGCAGGTGGCATGGCGCACATCTATGCCGTGGAGTACGCCGAAAAGAACGCAGCCCACGCGCGCGACCCGGGCTTTCCCATGGCCATGAAGATCCCGCGCATGACGGCAGGCGACGGCGCCGAGAACATCGTGAGCTTCGAGGTCGAGCTGCAGATCCACCCCGTGCTCACGGGCCCGCACGTGCCGCGCTTCGTGGCCGCGGGCGACCTGCTGCGCCTGCCCTACCTCGTCATGGAATACGTGCCCGGCGAAACGCTGCAGCACTGGATCGACCAGCACGAGCGCCCCGCGCCCGAGGCCATCGCGCGCCTGGGTGCCGCGGTGGCACTGGCCGCGCACAGCCTGCACCAGCAGAACGTATGCCACCTCGACCTCAAGCCCGGCAACGTGCTCATCAAGGCCGACGGCAGCGCCGTGCTGCTGGACTTCGGCCTGTCGTGCCACGCGCACTACCCCGACCTGCTGGCCGAAGAGATGCGCCAGGCCGTGGGCTCGCCCGCATGGATCGCCCCGGAACAGGTAGTGGGCGTGCGCGGCGACCTGCGCAGCGATATCTTTGCCATCGGCGTCATGCTCTACGAACTGGCCACGGGCGAGCTGCCCTTTGGCGCGCCCACCACGCCCGGCGGCCTGCGCCAGCGGCTGTGGATGACGCCCCAGCCGCCGCGCCGCCACCGCCCCGATCTGCCCGAGTGGCTGCAGGAGATCATCCTGCGCTGCCTGGAGCCCGAAGCCGCACAGCGCTACCCCTCGGCCGCGCAGCTCGCGTTCGACCTGTCCCACCCCGAACAGGTGCCCGTCACCGAGCGCGGGCGGCGCACGCGCGGCCCCGGCGTGCGGGCGCACCTGCGCCGCTGGCTCAAGGCCGCGGGCATGCACTACCAGCCCAGCCCGCTGCCCGCCAGCCAGATCGAACAGGCCCCCATCCTCATGGTGGCCGTTCCGCACGCCGACGCGAGCGACGCCACGCTGTACTCGCTGCGAGAGGCCACGGCGCGCTCGCTCGGCATCCGCCCCGGCGCGCGGCTGGCCTGCGTGACGGTCATTTCTCCCTCGGCCAGCAGCGCATCGGACAGCGCGCGCAGCGAAACCGCGCTGCACCGCATGCACCTCGCGCGGCTCAAAGCCTGGGCCCAGCCCCTGTCGCTCGAAGGCCATAGCGCGAGCTACCACGTCTTGGAGGCCAGCGACGTGGCCCAGGCGCTGGTGCGCTATGCGGAGGGCAACCGCGTGGGCCTGATGATCCTGGGCGCAGCCACGCATGGCCTGCAGTTGCAGCGTTTCATCGACACCATCCCCATCCGCGTGGCACGCGACGCGCCATGCACGGTCATCCTCGTCAAGCAGCAGTTGCCGTTCGAAAAGCTGTAGGCCCGCGTCCGCACGGCCGCCGCCCCAGGAACGCACAGTCAAGCCAGGGCAAACGCTCCGTCAAGCCACGCGGCGGTCCAAGCCTAGCATCGCAGATCATGCCTGGACTACACCCCATTCCAATGCCGCGCCTCATTGGCGCCTGCGTGCTGCTGCTTGCGGAACAGGCCGTAGCCTCTCCCCGCTTCGCCCCTGCCAGCCACAATTTCGGTAACGTGCCTTTGGGCCGAAGTGCCACTGTCACCGTCTTTCTCGATGACACCTCTTTCGACAGGCTCCGCTCCTTGGGCGTGGGGCCGACGACCGCCTCGTGGTACGACTCGGATTCCGGCGATTTCCACCTCCAGCGGGGCACCTGCGTTCAAGGCGTCACACCGCTGTCGACAGGGACGGGATGCACCTTTTCCATTACCTACACCCCCACGTCGCCAGGGACCACCACGACCAACGCGATCGCGTCCAACAACAACGCCGGCAGCTGGGGCTTCATGGCGCTGAGTGGTACGGGCGTCACGCCCCAACCCGTGCCCACCGTGGGCGGCACCGCGCTGGCGGCGCTGTCGGCGCTGGTGGCCATGGCTGCCGCCCTGGCACGCCGGCGGCGCGCGGCCTGAGCCCTGGGCAAGCGACAATGCCGGACATGACACAGTCCGGCATTGAAGACGCCAACAGCCACCCCTACGCGGCCCTCACGCCCGACCTCGTTCTGGACGCCCTGACCAGCGTGGGCCTGTATGGCGACGGCCGCCTCATGGCCCTGGGCTCCTACGAGAACCGCGTATACCAGGCCGTGCTGGAAGACGGTGCGCGCGTGGTGGCCAAGTTCTACCGCCCGGGGCGCTGGAGCGATGCGCAGATCCTCGAAGAACATGCCTTCGCGGCCGAGCTGCAAGCCGCCGAGGTGCCCGTGGTCGGCCCCCAGGTGCTCGCGGGCCGCACGCTGCACCACCACGCGGGCTTTGCATTCTCGGTCAGCCCCTGGCGCGGCGGGCGCACGCCCGAGCTGCAGGATTTCGAGGTGCTCGAATGGATCGGCCGTTTTCTCGCGCGCATCCACAGCGTGGGCGCGCAGCGCACCTTTGTGGAGCGGCCCGCGCTGGACCGCCGCAGCTTCGGAGAAGAGCCGCGCGGCTGGCTGCTCGCGCACGAGCTTGTGCCGCTCGACGTGCGCTCCGCCTGGCGCGACGCCTGCGCAGATGCTCTTGAATTGATAGCCAACAACACAGATGATGCAGGTGCCACAGGCCGGTTCAGCCTGAAAGATGCCACCTCCATCCGCCTGCACGGCGACTGCCACCCAGGCAACATCCTGTGGACACCCGTCGACGACGCAGGCCACGGTGGCCCGCATTTCGTGGACCTGGACGATGCGCGCATGGGCCCGGCCGTGCAGGATCTTTGGATGCTGCTCTCGGGCGACCGGCACCAGCGCACGCTGCAGCTCGGCGCCCTGCTGGACGGCTACGAGCAGTTCCGTCCCTTCGACCGGCGGGAGCTCGCGCTCATCGAGCCGCTGCGCACGCTGCGCCTGCTGCACTACAGCGCCTGGCTGGCGCGCCGCTGGGAGGATCCGATCTTCCCGATCAATTTCCCCTGGTTCGGCAGCAGCGACTACTGGCGCGGCCAGGTGGACATGCTGCGCGAGCAGATCGAGGCGATGCGGGAAGAGCCCCTCTACGCCTGATCAGGATTTGCGCGGCGGCAGCACCGCCGCCGCGCTGCTGGATATCTCGGCCCGGCGCGGCGCCTGGGGTAGGGACTCCGCGGGCGCCGGTGCGGGCTCTGCCACTGCCGGCGGCGCCACCGGGGCCGCAGGGGGCTGCACCGCGGCAGGCGCTAGCGACTCGCGCCACGCGCTCACGAGCACGTCGTTCACGAAGCGCCGCTCCAGCCACAGCCAGACCAGCACGGGCGCGAGCGTGGGCAGCACCAGCACGCCCAGCTGGTAGCCGTAGACGATGGCCTCCAACTGCCCTTGCTCGATCTTGAGCACGCGCACGTCGAGCTGGGCCGCCAGCACGAGTTGCATGAGCAGGTACATGGCCAAGCTGAAGGCCTGCGCGGGCAGCAGCAGCGCATAACCTGCCAGCACACGCCAGCCGCGCCCCGGGGATTGGCGCTGGAGCACCGCGGCGGCCACCATCAGTGCCAGGAAGATGGGCAGGCCGTAGGCGTAGCGGCCGGGCTCCGCGTCGAGCGTGATCTCGGCCAGTCGCCCGCCCGTCTGCGCCGTGGCGACAGCCACCGACGTATCGAGCGTGACCAGGCTGCCCGGCGGCGCCTGCACGTTGCGCACCCATTGCGGCGCGGCCTGTTCAAGCCCGGCCTTGGCGAGCAGGGCTGCAGGATAGGCGGGCCAGCGCGACACCTGGGTCCACCCCAGCGTGAGCAGGATCACCCCGGCGAACGCCGTGAACGCGAAGCGCCACAACGGCGGCAAGCGCAAGAAGGCGTTGCGGCGCACGGCCTCTGGCGCGGCCTGCGCGGTCATGCGGCCACCGCCGCCGGCGGGGCGGGAGGGTCCTGCGGCCCTTGCTGCGGTGGGGTATCGGCCTTCTTGCTGCCCGCGCGCACCCACAGCAGCCACACCACGAGCACGTCAAGCATGATGAGGGCCTGCCAGAGGTATTCGTGCGCGAAGTCGAACACGGCGGTGTTCCACTGGCCCAGATAGAAAAGGCTGATCACCCGCACCACGTTGAGGGCCTGCACGGCCACGAAGCCCGCCACCAGCCCCGTGAGCTTGTGCCGCCAGCTTGCGGGAAAAGCCATCACGGCCGCGAAGAGCACAATGCAGGCCTCGATGCCGTTGCACCCCGGCTCGATCGACACGCCGAAGCCCGTATGCTGGTTCCACAGCACCTTGCCCGAGGCGGCGGCCGTACTGTCAAACCATGTCACCAGCGCCGCGCAGATGCGCGCGAGCAGCGCCGTCCAGGGCAGCACGAGGTGCTGCTGCACCCAGCCCAGCATGTTGATGCCAAACAGCGTGAGTTGCAGCGAGAGAAACACGAGAAAGAAGCGCAGCATGGCAAACGGGCGCCCGGAGGGCGGAACATGGCTGGGGGAGCATTATCCCCGCGCCGCGCGCCGCTGACCACCCACGAACGCGCACGGACCCACGTACACTCTGGCACGCTCCCCCCTTGCCCGCCATGAACCCGCCCCCTCCGACCGCCGCCCCCGCAACCGCGCGGCAGGCGTCCCGCCCGCTGCGCTTGCCGGGCTTCTCGATCGACCCGCAGAACACGCGCCACATGGCCTGGCTCACCCTGGGCTTCCTGGGCCTGCACCTGCTGCTGTGGACGCTGCTGCCCGCCATCAGCCACCGCGCCCCGCCCTGGGACAACATCGAGCAGCTGGTGTGGACCCAGTCGCTCGAATGGGGCTATTACAAGCACCCGCCGGCGCCGACCTGGTGGATGTACTTCTGGACCGAGCTGCTCGGGCGCAGCGTCGGAGTGACGTTCTTCGCCGCCCAGCTCAGCGTGGTGTGCATGCTGGCCTGCGTGTGGCGCATCGCGCTCGCGCTCACCACGCCGGTGCGCGCCTTCGCGGCCGTGGTGCTCACGTCGCTCGTGGCATACCACGGCCTGCGCGGCATCATGGCCAACCACAATACGCTGCAGCTCATGCCCGTGGGCCTGCTGCTGTGGGCCGTGCTCGGCGCCGTGCGCGCGCAGGGCCGGCGGCGCTGGGTACAGTGGGCCCTCGTGGGCGGGGCCGCCGCCCTGTGCATGCTGTCCAAGTACAGCGCCGTCATCTGGTTCGCCGCCATCGGGCTATGGCTGCTGCCCGATGCACGCATGCGCAGCCTGCGCGCCTGGGGCCCCGTGCTGCTGGCCGCCGCCGTGTGCCTGCTGCTGCTCGCCCCCCACATCGCCTGGATGGCGGATGCAGACTTTTCCACGCTGCGCTACGCGCAGCAGTCGGTCGAAGGCGGCGCGCCGCCCGTGTCGGGCGCGGCGGATGCCGCGCCGAGCCACTGGTCCGACCTGTGGTTCTTCACGCTCGCGCAGATCGTGCGCCTGGTACCCGCGCTGCTCGGGCTCGCGCTCCTGCGCTGGGCGCTGCGCCGCGCACCGCCCGCGCCAGCCTCCCCCATCGACGAGGGCCGCTTCGTGTGGATCCTGGGCCTGGCGCCACTCGCGATCACGCTGCTGCTCGGCGTAGTGGGCGTGCACCTCGCCTCCTCCTGGGCCACGACCTTCTTCGTGCTCTTCGGGGTGCTGCTGCTGCGCTGGGTGCCCGCGGTGGAGCCCGCGCGGCTGCTGAAGGCAGCCCTCATCGTGGGCGTGGCCGCCGAGGTGGTGCTCGCGGGCGGCCTGGCGCTCGGGCGCGGCCCGCTCGTGGACCGCCTGGGCCGCGCAGCGCGCTCCAACTTCCCCGCGCCTGCGATGGCGCGCGAGATCGACCGCGCCTGGCAGGCCCATGCCACCACGCCGCTGCGCGTGATCGCGGGCGAAACCTGGTTGTCGGGCAACATCTCGATCCACCTGCCGTCGCACCCGCTCGTGTTCATCGACGCCGAGCGCAGCCACTCGCCCTGGATCACCCCCGACCTGCTCGCGCGCTGCGACCTGCTGGTGCTCATCGACCGCAGCCCCGATGCC
>JASLFM010000166.1 GCA_030150585.1 Acidovorax sp. | reverse complement strand
GAGGCCACGGCCATCAGCCACCAGGGCCAGGGCTACGCCGACGTGCCCGGCCTGTACGGCACCGAGCAGCTCGACGGCTGGAAGCGCGTTACCAGCGCCGTGCACGCGGCCGGCGGCAAGATCGTCACCCAGCTCTGGCATGTGGGCCGCATCTCGCACAACGAACTGCAGCCCGAGGGCGGCGCGCCCGTCGCACCCTCGGCGATCCAGGCCAAGAGCAAGACCTTCCTCGTGGACCGCGCCACGGGCACGGGCCGCTTCGTGCCCACCTCGGCCCCGCGCGCGCTGGATGCCGAGGAGCTGCCCGGCATCGTCCACGCCTACGCCGTGGCCGCGCGCAGCGCGGTAGAGACCGCCGGCTTCGACGGCGTGGAGATCCACGCGGCCAACGGCTACCTTGTGGACCAGTTCCTCAAGACCGGCGCCAACCAGCGCACGGACGATTACGGCGGCAGCATCGAGAACCGCGCCCGCCTGCTGCTCGAAGTCACGCGGGCCGTGGTCGATGCCGTGGGCCCGGGCCGCGTGGGCATCCGCCTGTCGCCCGTCACGCCGGCCAACGACATCGCGGATGCCGATCCGCAGCCGCTATTCGACTACGGGGCGCGCCAGCTCGCCCCACTGGGCCTGGCCTTCATCCACGTGATCGCAGGCGCCCCGGGCGGCCCGCGCGACCTGCCCGAGCGGCCTTTCGACTACGCCGCCTTCAAAACCGCCTACCGCGACGCAGGAGGGCGCGGCGCCTGGATCGTGAACAACGGCTACGACCGCGCGCTCGCCGCCGAGGCGGTAGCCAGCGGCCGCGCCGACATGGTCGCCTTCGGCAAGGCCTTCATCTCCAACCCCGACCTCGTGGCGCGCCTGCGCGACGGTGCGCCGCTCAACGCCTGGGACCAGAGCACGTTCTACGGCGGCGGCGCCAAGGGCTACACCGACTACCCGGCGCTGGCTTGAAGCTTTTTGGGGCACAGCGCTTTCGCAGAAAGCGCTGGCAGCTACCAAAACAATAGCAACTACTGCGCGGGCAACACCAGCCGCGCGTTCAAGCCCTGGCCGCCGGGGCCGGGGCCGAGTTCCAGGCGCGCCCCCAGCAGCTCGGCGTAGCGCGCCACGATGCCCAGGCCCAGGCCGGCGCCCTGCCCCAGGCGCTCGCCCTCGCGGCCCTGCACCCACCGCTGCTGCAATTGCTGGCGCTGGGGCGCGGGAATGCCGGGTCCGTTGTCCAGCACCGAGAGCACCACGTCCGCGCCCTCGCGTGCCAGCGCCACCGTCACGCGCGGTGCCTCGCCCGTGGCGGGCGCACCGTAGCGCAGCGCGTTGTCGATGAGGTTGCCGAGGATGCCCTCGATGAGCAGCGGCTGGCCCCGCACCGCCACAGGCTGCTCCAGGCCCAGCGCGCCCAGGTCCACGCCTGCGGCATCGGCGCGCGGCAGAAAGCGCAGCACCGTCTCGTGCACGAGCTGATCGAGCTGCACCTCCTGCAGCGGCATGGCGCCGCGCGCCTCGTCGGCCAGCGCGAGCGCGAGCAACTGGTCCACGAGGTGGCTTGCGCGGGCCTCGCTCTGCACGATGCCGCCCAGCTGCTCACGCCACACGGCCGGGTCCTTGTGTGCCAAGCCATAGCTTGCCAGCGCGCGGATGCCCGCCAGCGGTGTGCGCAGCTCGTGCGCCACATTGCCCGCGAACTCGTGCTGCGCCTGCACGCCCTGCGCTACCCGCTCCAGCAGGCCGTTCACGGCGGTGCCCAGGTGCTGCAAGTCGCGCGTGGAGGCCTCCACCGGCATGGGGGCGAGGTCGCGCGCATCGCGCTGGTCCAGCGCCCGCTGGAAGGCGGCCAGCGGCTGCAGCTCGCGCTTTATGGCGCGGCGCAGCCACAGCGCGAGCACCACGAGCAGCAGCACCTGCGAGCCGAGCGAGTACAGCAGCGCGCTGCGCAGGATGATGCTGCGGCTGTGCACCGTCTGCGCGGTGATCACCTCGAACGGCTGGGGCGTGGTGAGCTGCAGCCGCACGGCGCGCAGCGCGCGCCCGTGGAACTGGATGTCCGAGAAGCGGTACACATCGGCATCTCCCGGCGGGGGCACGGGCAGGCTCGCATTGCCCGCCAGCAGCGTGCCATCGCTCGTCAGCACGGCAAAGTACACCGTCTCCACCTGGTCGAACAGCACGGCCTTGACTTCGCGCGAGTTGAGCGAGAACTCCAGCCCCTCGCGGCCCTCGCGCACGTTGGCCGCGATGGCATAGGCGTCGTCGAGCAGCGAGCGGTCGAACGCACGCTGCGTGAAGGTGTTGGCCATCAGCGCCGACGCCACCGTGCCGAGCAGCCAGATGAGCGCCAGCGGCAGCAGCACATGGCGCAGCAGCCGCGAATGCAGCGAGGGCGGCGGCGTGGGCACGCTCACGGGAGCGCCCTCGGCGCGCTGCGGCCGCTCATGGCGCGGGCTCGCCGTACGCGGACCGCGCCTCCAGCATGTAGCCCAGGCCACGCAGCGTGCGGATGCCCGCACCGCTGTCGGCCAGCTTCTTGCGCAGGCGCGAGATGAAGGCCTCGAGCGCGTTGTCGCCGAGGGACTGGTCGAAGTCCGAGAGCTTTTCCGACAAGGCGCGCTTGCTCACCACGCGGCCCGGCGGCGTCATCAGCTCCCAGAGCACCTCGAACTCGCGTGCCGGCAGCTCCAGCGGCGCGCCATGCAGCGTGAAGCGGCGCACACGCCGGTCGAGCACGAGCGCGCCCGCCGCCGTGAGGTCCTGGGTGCCCTGGGTTCTGCGCACCAGGGCGCGCAGCCGCGCCTCGACCTCGGCCAGGTCGAAGGGCTTGCCCAGGTAGTCGTCGGCGCCGGCGTCCAGGCCCGCGATGCGCTCCTGCGTGCGGTCGCGCGCCGTGAGCACGAGCACCGGCGTGCGATCGCCGCGCGCGCGCGCCGCGCGCAGCACCGTGAGGCCGCTGGCGGGCGAACTGCCCTCGCCCGCGTCCTGGGGCAGGTTCAGGTCCAGCAGCACCGCATCGAAAGGCTGCACGCACCAGAAATGGTGGGCCTCCGCCACGCTGGCAGCCACATCCACGCGGTGGCCCGCGTCGGCCAGGCTGCGCTGCATCACGCCGCGCAGCACGGCGTCGTCTTCAACGACCAGGATTCGCATGCAGGACTGTTGACAAATGGATACAAAAATTCAAGCGCCAGATACGTAGATTCACCAACGGTTGAGGTCAGGCGCCGGTCAGGCAATGCGCGTCATAAACGCTGGCTAACTTACCGCTATGAGCATACGACAGTTGATTCTCCTCTCCGCCCTGGCGAGCTGCGCGCTCCCGGGCTGGACCCAGACCACGCCGCCGCCCCCAGCGGCCCGCCTGACCCTCCACCAAGCCTTGACGGCCGCACGCGACAACAGCGCCGTCGCGCTGGCCCGCCATGCCCTGTCCGCCGCGCGCGCCGACGTGCTGAGCGCCGACCACGCGCCCGCCCCCGTGCTGAGCGCCAAGGCGGCCTCGATCGACCTGCAGAACGGCATCGGCGGCGGCAACCTGATCACGCGCAAGCGCATCGACAAATCCATCGGCATCGACTGGACCTGGGAGCGCGGCAACAAGCGCGCGCTGCGCACGCAGGCGGCCAAAGCCGCGGCCCAGGCCGCGCAGGCCGACGTGGAAGACGTGCAGATCCAGCAGCTGCAGGCCGCGCTGTCGGCCTACTATGACCTGCTGGCCGCGCAGGAGCGCCTGCAGGAGACGCGCGAGATCGAGCACAGCATGGCCGAACTGGACCGCCTGGCCGCGCGGCGCGTGAAGGCCGGCGACCTTGCCGAGCAGGACGCCGCGCGCACGCGCATCGAGGCCGAGCGCGCGCGCACCGACACCCAGTCCGCCGAGCTCGCGCGCGAGCAGGCCGCGCTCGCGCTGGCCCAATTCACCGCGCGCGGCCCGGACCTGGAGGCCTCCACGGCCGATTGGCCCGCCCAGACGGAAGGCCCCGCGCCCGGCGGCGACCTGGCCGCCTGGGTCGAATCGCGGGCCGATGTGCGCGCGGCCGTTGCGCGGGTGCAAGCCGCCCAGGCCGCGCTCGACAACGCCCAGGCGCTGCGCAAGGCCGACGTGACCATCGGCGCTTCGTACGACCATTTCCCCGGCACTTCCACGCGGCTGCTGGAGCTGCGCGCGCAGTTCCCGCTGCAGTGGGGCTACCGCTTCGACGGCGAGATCGGCCGTGCCCTCGCCGAGCAGAGCCAGGCCCAGGAAGCACTGGAGAAGACGCGCCGCCTGGCGCTGCTGGACCTGCAGTCCCTGCGCCAGGCAGCCGCCAACGCCGCGCAGCGCGCTGCGGGCTACGAAAGCGGCATCCTGCCGCGCGCGCGCCAGGTGGCGCAAAGCGCCGAACTCGCCTACACCAAGGGCGCCATCCCGCTCACCGACCTGCTCGATGCGCGCCGCACACTGCGCGCGACCACGCTCGAAGCCCTGTCCGCACGCCTCGACTACGCCAAGGCGCAAGGCAACTGGCTGCTGCGCACGCAGCCCCAGTTGCTGCTGCCCGCGCACTGAAACACCCCCCAATTTCCGAAGCTCACCATGGTGCATTCCACCTTCTTGCGCCCATCCGCGGCGCCCACTGCAAAAGCCACCGCCGGCCTGCTGGCCCTCACCCTGTGCGCCGCTGCCTTGCTGCAAGGCTGCAGCAAGGCCTCGACGCCCGACGCACAGGCCGAGGCCGCGCCCCCCATCGTGCAATCGGGCCAGCTGCGCTTTCCGGCCGGCCACCCCCAGCTCGCGCTGCTCACGGTGGCCGAAGCGCGGCCTGCCAAGGAACTGGTCGTGGACCTGCCCGCGCGGCTGGTCTGGAACGAAGAGCGCACCCAGCGCGTGTACCCGGCCTTCGCGGGCCGTGTGTCCGCCATCCGCGCGGACCTGGGCCAAACCGTGAAGGCCGGCGCGCCGCTCGCTCTGCTCGCCTCGCCCGATTTCGGCCAGGCCCAGGCCGACACCGCCAAGGCCCATGCCGACCAGCAGCTCGCGCAGCAGGCGCTGGCGCGCCAGCGCGAACTGTTCGAGGCCGGCATCGTGGCCCGCAAGGACCTCGAGCAGGCCGAGGCCGATGCCGCCCGTGCGCGCGCCGAGTCCGCCCGTGCCGCCGCGCGCACCAGCCTCTACGGCGGCAGCACGGCCGTGAACCAGCAGCTTGCGATCACGGCCGGCATCAACGGCGTGGTGGTCGAGCGCAATCTCAACCCCGGCCAGGAGCTGCGGCCCGACCAGTCGGGCCCCGGTACGCCCGCGCTGTTCGTGGTGACCGACCCCTCGTCGCTGTGGGTGCAAATCGACGCACGCGAGGGCGACCTCGCCTCGCTGCGCCCGGGCGACAGCTTCACGCTGCAGGTGCCCTCCTATCCCGGCGAAACCTTCACGGGCCGCGTGACGGCCACGGCCGATGCGATCGACCCCACGACGCGCACGCTCAAGGTGCGCGGCCTCGTGCCCAACGCCGACCGCCGCCTCAAGGCCGAGATGCTGGCCACGGCGCGCGTGAACGAGAACCGCAGCGGCGGCGTCGTCGTGCCCGCGGAAGCCGTCACGCTCACGGGCACCACGCACACCGTCTACGTGCAGCGCGAGGCGGGAGTTTTCGAGCCGCGCACCGTCACGCTCGGCCATGAGGGCCCGCGCGACGCGATCATCGCCACGGGCCTTGCGGCGGGCGAAAAAATCGTCACGCAGAACGTGCTGCTGCTGGCGCGGCAGTTCCAGATGATCGCCGAAGACACGGCTGTCAAGAAGGACGCGCCGCAATGAAGCGCCTGATCCAGTACGCCCTGTACCAGCCGCTGTTCATCATCCTGGGCACGCTGCTGTTCGCGGGTGCGGGCTTCTTCGCGTTCAAGAGCCTGTCGGTGGAGGCCTTCCCCGACGTGACCGACACCCAGGTCACGGTGATCGCGCTCTACCCCGGCCGCGCGCCCGAGGAGGTCGAGAAGCAGGTCACGCTGCCCATCGAGGTGGCGCTCGCGGGCCTGCCCAACTCGATCCGCGTGTTCTCGCACACCCAGTTCGGCCTTTCGTTCAGCGTGGTCACCTACGACGACGCGGCCAACGTCAACATCGTGCGCCAGCAGGTAGCAGAGCGCCTGTCCAGTGTGGACCTGCCGCCCGGCGTGCAGGCCGAGATCGCACCCAACGCCACCCCCGTGGGCGAGATCATGCGCTACCGCCTCAAGGGCGACGGCATCTCCACCACCGACATCCGCACCATCGAGGACTGGACCGTGGAGCGCGCGCTGCGCCAGGTGCCCGGCGTGGCCGACGTGGTGGCCATGGGCGGCGCCATCAAGCAGTACGAGGTGCAGCCCGACCTCGACAAGCTGCGCGCCTACAAAGTCACCTTCCAGAACCTGCTCGACGCGCTCGGGCGCGGCAACGCCAACGCGGGCGGCAGCTACGTGGCCCAGGGCGCGCAGCAGTACACCATCCGCGGCATCGGCCTGCTGCAATCGGCCGACGACATCGGGCGCAT
>JASLFM010000136.1 GCA_030150585.1 Acidovorax sp. | reverse complement strand
GCACCGTCTCGCAAATAACAATGCCAAACTGACTGCCAAGGCAGCCAATGAAAACCAGAATAGTTTCTGGAGCGACCATATCTTTCATTGCCTGGGCCGTGCTGTTTTACGCATCGCCCTACTTGGCCTTGCACCGCATCGCCAAGGCCATTGAGAACAAGGATGCCGATGCGGTTTCCGAGTATGTGGACTTCCCTGCGCTGCGCGAGAGCGTCAAGGCGCAGATGCTGATCAAGCTCCAGGCGCAGATGCAGGCGCCGGAAATAAAGGACAACCCACTCGCAGGCCTGGGACAGGCCTTGGCGGTGGGCATGGTCAACCAGGCCACGGAGGCGCTGGTGTCGCCTGCCGGCGTGATGCTGATGCTGGAGCGGGGCAAGCCGGGCAAGCCCGCCGACGTGGCTGCGGCCGGCATTGGGGTAGATACCCAGGGAGGCACGCCGCGCAAGGACTATGCCGTGGACTACCAGGGCTGGTCGAAAATCTTCGTGCACCCCACGGATGAGCCGGGCGGGTTCATCTTCAAGCGCGACGGCCTGATGGGGTGGAGGCTGGCTGCCATCAAAATGGACTGATCGCGCCGATAGCCACGGGGGAAGGCGAGGCATGGCCTGCTCTGCAGGGCCGGCGCAGCACGTCGCTGCCTCCACAGAGGCCCGCTCGAGGCCGCTGACCGCTGCCAACGTTCAGGGGAATCGGCGAGCGGGCCAGCAGCCTGCGCCCGGGCAGGCGCACGACGGCCATGCGCGTCGTGATGGGAGACCGTTGGCGGTGAAGGCGTGGGTGGCGTGTCAGAGATCGTCGCCGATGGGCTGGAGCACCGGCGAATGGGGCGCGCACCTCGGGCCGGTGTATTGAACGATTGCGACAGAGGTCAGCCTTCGATGGTGTCCCTCAGCGCATCCACGCTGTGTTGAAGGCTCTCCCACGGCGTATCGTGCCCCGCCGACAGTCGCAGCACCGCGCTGAGCCCGCGCGCCTGCATGTCCCACGGGGTGAAGGCAATGGGACTGAGCGCCGCCTCCACGCCGCGCGCCTGCAGACCCTGGTGCAGTGCGGCAGCGGAATGGCTGGCGCATTCGAGGGTCACGATGCCGCTGGTACCGTGCCGCCCAGCCCGGTGGGCGCGCACGCCGGGCAGCGCGTCCAGCGCATCGCGCAGCCATTCGGCGCGCTGCGCGATCTCGTGCCGGATGTGCTCGATGCCGAGCGCGCTCCAGTCTTCAACCGCCGCGCCCAGGCCCAGTCGCAGCGCCACCGAGGCTTCGGACAGCTCCAGTCGCCGCGCATCCTCGCGGTAGGCCCAGGTGTTGCCCGCCTGCCAGAGGCGCGAGAGATGGTCCGCGCACAGCGGGCGCAGGCGCGGCAGAAACGCCGGGTGGACGTAGACGAAGCCCGTGCCGCGCGGGCCCCGCAGCCACTTGCGGCCCGGCGCGGTGAGCGCGGCGCACTGCAGGCGCCGCACATCCACGGGCCACTGGCCCACCGCCTGGGCCGCGTCCACGAGCAGGGGCACGCCATGCCGCGCACACAGCGCACCCACGGCCTCGGCCGGTTGCACCAGCGGGCCGTTGGCTGGCATCCACGTCAGCGCCACCAGGCTCGCGGGGGTGCGCAGCAGCGCTTCGAGCGCATCAAGGTCCACGGCGCCATCGGGGTCGCAGGGAAGCTCTTCCACCCGCACGCCATGCTGGTCGGACAACTGCATCAGCCCCCCCAGGTTGCCGCCCCACTCGCTGCGCGGCACCAGGATGCGCCCGCCACCGCTCCAGTCCATGGCGCCCACCACGCGACCCCAGCCCTCGCTGTTGCCATGGGTGAGAGCGATGTCCCCGGGCGCCGCGTGGATGGCCGCGGCAATGCCCTCATACACGGCCGCGATGCCGGCCTGCGCCTCCCGGGCCGCGCCGTAGGCGCCGAGTTCCTGCTCGCGCCGCATGTGGCCCTGCATGGCATGGAGCACGGTGTCGGAAAGCGGGCCGCAAGCGGCGTGGTTGAGGTAGTGCATCGCAAGAGGGAATATGCTGGGCTGCCGAGGGTAGCCGATGGGCGCGGGGGCATTGATGCCATTGCGTCACCACAGCCATGCGGAAACGCGCGTCGCCCTTTTTGAAATAATGATCAATTGACCTTTAAATAAAATACCAACCATCATCCCTCCAGCCGCAACCCACATGAAAAAACCCTCCAAGTCCACTGATGGACCACCACCCACAACCCAAGCCGCGCCGGAGGAGAAGAAGCGTATCCGGCTGCGCCCGGAGCAGCGCGAGCAACTCATAGTCTCTGGCGCCATCCGCTATTTCTCGGACCATGGCTTCAGCGGAGACACGCGCACATTGGCGCAGGAGCTGGGCGTCACGCAGTCGCTGCTGTTCCGCTACTTCCCGAGCAAGGAACTGCTGATCGAGCGGGTCTACCGCGAGATTTTCGTCGGCCGCTGGAACCCCATGTGGGAGCAGATGATCATCGACAGGGCCAAGCCCCTGAAGGAGCGCCTGCTGGAGTTCTTCTCCGACTACGCGCGCACCACGCTGGACCGCGACTGGATCCGCGTCTTCTTCTTCGCAGGCCTCAAAGGCGCCGACATGAACAAGCACTTCCTCGCCAACGTGCGTGAACGCGTGCTGCTGCCCATCTGCCGCGAGATGCGGCACGAGTTCGATCTGCCCTCGGCGCAGGAACTGCCGATTTCCGAGTTCGAGGTCGAGCTCGCCTTCGGCATCATCGGCCGCATGGTCTACTTCGGCGTGCGCAAGTGGATTTACCAGACCCCCGTGCCCGACAGCCTCGACGAACACATCCGCGCGACGGTGGAAGTGTTCTTCGACGGCGTCCAGAAGCCCCTCTCCCACCACCTGATCACACGCACGCGCAAGGCCCCGGTGCGCCGCAGCCGCACCCAGCCGGGCTGAGCGCACAGGCACCGCCAGGGCGTGCGCCCAGGCCCTCGTCCGCCCCTTTCCCATCCTGATCGATCCACGCGGCATCGCGCGCGTGGCGCAGCCCTGCCCGCCTCCGGTGGCGATCAGATGCATCGCCATTGGCGATAGGAATCTCTCCCCACCTCTTGTTGACAATTGTTCAATTGATCACTAAATTTCGTTTCAGCACAAACGAAACGCCAAACACAACGGCTCTTCCAGAACCGGATCAACCTATGGAGACACCATGCCCCCTCGCTTGCTTCAGACGATCAAGACTGGGCTCGATGCGGCCAGCCCGCTCGGGGTCTCGAAGGGCTGATAGCCACGCCGCACTGCGCGGGCATCACGGCCGGCAGCGCGCGCCATGCGTCTGGGCACGGTGGACGAAGTGTCGCGCGCATTCGTCAACCCGCAGGCCTGGGCGCTGCACTGCGAACGCTACCAACCCCTATCCGTCTCCCTGCAATCTTGAACCTCGCCACCGCCATGATCTACCTCGTCGAACTCCACGCACACCCCGGCCAAGGCCCCGCTGTTCTCGCCCAGCTAGAGCGGCTGCACGAACGCACCCGCCTGGAATCGGGCGCCGTAGCCTATCTGATCCACCATTCGGCCGCGGACCCGGACCATATCGTGCTCTACGAGCGATACGCTAGCCAGGCGGCGGCGGATGCGCACATGGGCAGCACGTACGTGCGCGAGGCGCTAGACGCCTTCTCCACGCTACTTGCCGGGCCTCCCCGGCTGCTGCCGATCACCCCCACGGGCGGCTTCACCCGTAGCATGTAGCGACCAGAGCCAAAGCCCCGTTTCACTCAACGTGGGGCTTGGCTGCCGCTGGCCTTCCACTGGCCATCGCCCTGCTTGCAGAACCAGAACTGCCACTTCTCTGTTGCCTGGAGCTGGCTCACATCGGCGCTCAGCAAGCGGCACGTGCCGGCTGTGCCGGTCTGGACCGTCTGCAACGGCGTGAGGGCCACCCGCAGGGGGCGGTGGGGTGCGCCATGCACGCTGCTCCACTGAGTGGTGGACTGGTCTGCTGCGCCGTCGAGCACTTCGCGCACCGCCTTGCGGAAGGCTGGCAGATCCTTGGCGGGAAGGCGGGCGGTTATGGTGCCATTCAGGAACAGCGGGGATGCGGCCGATACGCTGACCGGCGCGCCGCCGCATACCACGCCCAAAACAGCGGCCGCGGAGAAGAAAATCGCAGAGTTTTTCATGGCAGGAATATGGGGCTGTAAATGCCACACGAGTGTATGTCCATATCTCCGCGCCCCGGCAGAAACTGCGCTGCCGCGAATGCCCGGCCCCTATGGCGTCGCGCTGGGTTATTCCCCTGGATATTACGATTCATGCCGCAAAATAAGCGACACCGCCCCGGCGGTAAATCATGAACGCGCGCACCGCGTTGAATACCCATCAAGGAGGGATGCATGCAACCAGCCCAGGCCCATTCACGCGATCTGCCCTGGACACGGGGGCCCATCCGGCCCCGGGCTTGCACCTGCGGCAGCGTGGTCTGCCACCTGCTGTACGAACGGGTGATGGCCGACCTGTCTCGCCGCATGTTCCTGGGCGGCGCGGCGGCCATGTTGGCGCCCTTTGCCATCGCGCAGGCGGCGGACGCGGCCTCCCCGCCTCCCAAGGCAGCCGACCGACCGCTGCTCTTCACCAACCTGCGGCTCTTCGACGGCTCGGGCAAGGCCGTGCGCGAAGGCGTGCAGGTGCTGGTGCAAGGCAAGGTGATTGCGGCCCTGCCGCCGGCTGCCGAGAAGGTGGAGGGCGCCCTGGTGATCGACTGCCAGGGCAAGCTGCTGATGCCGGGACTCATCGACACGCACTGGCACACCATGCTGGCCGCCATTGCACAGACGACGGCCATGACGGCCGACCTGGGCTACCTGTACCTGGCCGCGGCGCAGGAGGCGCAGCGCACGCTGCTGCGCGGCTTTACCTCGGTGCGCGATGCGGGCGGGCCGGCCTTCGCGCTCAAGCGCGCCATCGACGAGGGCATGATTGCAGGGCCGCGCATTTACCCGAGCGGGGCGATGATCTCGCAGACCTCGGGCCACGGTGACTTCCGCCTGCGCAGCGACCTGCCACGCGCGGCCAACGAGCCGCTGAGCCTGGTCGAGCGGGTGGGCGTGTCCATGATCGCCGACGGCGAGGCCGAGGTGTTGCGCCGCGTGCGTGAGCAGCTCATGCTGGGCGCCTCGCAGATCAAGATGCTCGCCGGCGGCGGCGTGGCCTCGCTCTACGATCCGCTGGACAGCACGCAGTTCACCGAGCGCGAACTGCGTGCGGGCGTGGAGGCCGCGGCGGACTGGAACACCTACGTGATGGCGCACGTGTACACGCCCAAGGGCATCCAGCGCGCGATCAAGGCCGGCGTGAAGAGCATCGAGCACGGCCAGCTGGCCGACGAAGCCACCGTGCGCATGATGCAGGCCGAAGGCGTGTGGTGGAGCCTGCAGCCCTTCCTGCAGGACGAGGACAGCAACCAGTACCCCGATGCGGCGCGGCGCGAAAGCCAACGACAGGTGGCACTGGGTACCGCACGGGCCTACGAGTTGGCACAGAAGCACGGCGTCAAGACCGGCTGGGGCACGGACATCCTGTTCAACGCGAAGAACACGCCCACGCAGGGCAGGCAGCTGGCCAAGCTCACGCGCTTCTACGACCCGCTCACGCTGCTGGGCCAGGCCACGGGCACGAACGGCGAGCTCCTGGCCCTGTCGGGCGAGCGCAACCCCTACCCACGCTCGCTGGGCCGCATTGCGCCCGGTGCGTTCGCCGACCTCCTCGTGGCCGATGGCAACCCCTCCACCAGCCTCGACTTCCTGGCCGATCCGCAGCAGAACCTGCGCCTGATCATGAAGGACGGCGTCGTGCACAAGAACACGCTGTGACCCGCAGCCTTGCCCGCCGGGCAAGGTCCGGTCGGGTGTGTTCTTCCGCTATCGATACGAGAGCAAAGAGTGCTGACTGGTAAAGCACTACAGTCCGATTTTTGCAACACCATCAACCCATGCAATTCCACTACATCGCCAACGCCGCCCAGCCCTCCACGTCCGGCCGCACGATCGCGGTGATCGACCCGTCCGACGGCCAGCCCTTTGACGAAATCCAGCGCGGCAGCGCCGAGGACATCGACGCGGCCGTGCACGCCGCGCGCCAATGCTACGACCTGGTGTGGCGCAAGCTGAGCGCGGCCGACCGCGGGCGTCTGCTCATGCGCTTGTCGGCCAAGGTGGCCGAGCACGCCGAGGAGCTGGCGGCGCTGGAGCAGCGCGACTGCGGCAAGCCCACCAAGCAGGCTCGCGCCGATGCGCTCGCGCTGGCGCGCTACTTCGAGTTCTATGCGGGCGCGTGCGACAAGCTGCACGGCGAGACCCTTCCCTACCAGGACGGC
>JASLFM010000118.1 GCA_030150585.1 Acidovorax sp. | reverse complement strand
GCGATGAAACCCGACTTGTCGCAGCTGAGCGCGTAGCCTTCCTGCAGGCAGGTCGCCAGAAGCTTGCCCGCGGCCGTGTAGGCCTTGAAGCTCCAGCCCTTCGAGGGCTGGGGGCGGCGCTCCATCAGCAGAAAGCCGAAGCTCGCGTGGTGTGCGATCTGGTCGATCACCGCGCCGGGCGCAGGCGTGGCGTTGCTGGGCAGCGGGTCGGGCAGGGCCACGTCCAGGTTGTCTCCGGCGGTGCCGCTGACCAGCGTGGCCGTCTGCCCCGTTTTGAAGCTGATGGCCTGGAAATCGTGCACATGGCCGTGCAGCGCCAGGTTCACGCCCGGCGGGTAGTAGGCCTGGGCATACAGGCCGCTCATGGCCGACTGCAGCGCCAAGTTACCGGGTGCCGGCGCCGAGCCCGCGACGGGCGCGAAGGCCAGGATGGGGTGGTGGTTGGTGAAGATGGTATTGGCCAGGCCCGACTGGGAGGCCATGCTGGCCACCTGCTGAAACTGCTTCTGGTAGATGGCGAACTGCGCGTCGGAGGGCTTGAGCGCCACCTTGCCCGTCTTGGCCGAATCGAACACCACCACCTGCGTGTCGCGCCCCAGGCGCACGGCATAGGGGTCGCTGTAGTTGGCCGTGCCGTCGTTGGCCGCGTCGTCGCACGAGCGTGCCGCGCTGAACGGCTGCGTGTCCAGGAAGCGGAACCAGCCCTGCCCTGCGCGAGCGCACTCCTCGTGGTTGCCACGCACCATGACCCAGGGCGCGGACGCGAGCAGGCTCGCTGCGGGCTTGAACAGGTCGGCCTGCCAGGTATCCCAGCCGTAGCCCCAGGGACTGCCCTGGCAGCCGGCGATGTCGGAGGGGCAGGCGTTCTCGCGGTAGTGGTAGTCGCCCACGTGCAGCACCAGGTCGGGCTTGAAGCCCGCCGCCGCGGCGGACACCTTGGCGAACGGCCAGGCCTCGCCGTCAGAGCATGGCTGCCAGGCGTTGTCGGCCTTCTTGAGGCGGCAGCCGCTGTCGCCCAGCACGATGATGCGCTGCGGCTCTGCCTTGGGCAGCGGCAGCGCCTGACCGGCGACGGAAACGCTCGCTGCCGTGGCGGGCAGGGGTTGTTCGCACACGGAAACGGGGAACTGCGAGGGCTTGGAGTCTGCCGGGTCGCTGGCCGTGGGGCGCTGCGCCGCCGTGGCAGGCCCCACCCGCAGCGCCATGCGCGTGGTCTGGCCGTCGATCGCGATCAGCGGGCAAGCCGCGTTGGTGGCCGTGGCGGCCATGGGCGAATAAGAAGTGATGACGCGGGCAATCGCCTGATTCTGCGCGCCGACCACGACCCAGGCTGCCTGGATGTAGGTGGCACTGGTGGCGTCGTCGCCATCCGAGCCACCGCAGCCATGCAGGGCCAGCACCGCCGCGCCCGCCGCCAAACCCGCACCCATCCACATGACGTTGCGCCGCATGTTCATCGAACCACCCTCTTTTCGACTGTTGGAATCTATGTATGGAGCGCAAGGCTAAGCAGGGGGCATGACGGCTCGGTGACATCGGGCACCATGCGCAAAAAAGCCACGGCATGCCGTGGCTTTCAAGGCAGGGCCAAGGGCCGCGAGGCCCCGGCGGATCAGTGGAACTGCTCTTCTTCGGTGGAGCCGGTCAGGGCCTTCACGCTCGACGAACCGCCCTGGATCACGGTGGTCACGTCGTCAAAGTAGCCTGCGCCCACTTCTTGCTGGTGCGAAACGAAGGTGTAGCCTTGCTCGCGGGCGGCGAACTCGGGCTCCTGGATCATTTCCACGTAGTGCTTCATGCCTTCGCCGCGGGCGTAAGCATGGGCGAACTTGAAGGTGTTGTACCAGTTGCTGTGGATGCCGGCCAGCGTGATGAACTGGTACTTGTAGCCCAGCGCGGACAGGTCTTCCTGGAACGAGGCGATTTGGCTGTCGTTGAGGTTCTTCTTCCAGTTGAACGAGGGCGAGCAGTTGTAGCTCAGCAGCTTGCCAGGGCAGGCGGCATGCACGGCCTGGGCGAATTCGCGGGCGAAGCCGATGTCGGGCACGCCGGTTTCGCACCACACCAGGTCGGCGTAGGGCGCGTAGGCCACGCCGCGGCTGATCGCCTGCTCCAGGCCGTTCTTCACGCGATAGAAGCCTTCTTGCGTGCGCTCACCGGTCAGGAACGGCTTGTCGTTGGCGTCGTGGTCGCTGGTGATCAGGTTGGCGGCCTCGGCATCGGTACGGGCCAGCACGATGGTGGGCACGCCCATCACGTCGGCGGCGAAGCGCGCTGCAATCAGCTTCTCCACGGCTTCCTGCGTGGGAACGAGCACCTTGCCGCCCATGTGGCCGCACTTCTTCACAGCGGCGAGCTGGTCTTCGAAGTGCACGCCAGAGGCGCCTGCAGCGATCATGTTCTTCATGAGTTCGAAAGCGTTCAGCACGCCACCGAAACCAGCCTCTGCATCGGCAACGATGGGCAGGAAGTAGTCGATGAACTCCTTGTCGCCAGGGTTGATGCCGCGGCCCCACTGGATCTCGTCAGCGCGCTTGAAGGTGTTGTTGATGCGGCGAACCATCGTGGGCACCGAGTCGTAGGCATACAGCGACTGGTCGGGGTACATGGTTTCGGAGGTATTGCCATCGGCAGCCACCTGCCAGCCCGACAGGTAAACGGCCTCCAGACCTGCCTTGGCCTGCTGCATGGCCTGGCCTGCGGTGATGGCGCCAAAGGCATTCACGTAACCCTTCTTGGCACCGCCGTTCACCAGCTCCCACAGCTTCTCGGCGCCGCGCTGCGCCAGCGTGTACTCGGGCTGCAGGCTGCCGCGCAGGCGCACCACGTCGGCGGCGCTGTAGCCGCGCTTGATACCCTTCCAGCGGGGGTTCTGGGCCCAGTCCTTCTCCAGGGCTGCGATCTGTTGTTCACGGCTGAGTTGCGCATTCAGGGACTTCGACATGGTTGCTCTCCAGGGGTTGGTTCATCGGCGGACATCGGTGCGATGCCCTTGGAGATAACTCTAAGTCTTCTATAAGACTCACACAAGCTCTTATGTCTTATACAAGATATAAATTTTTATCCTTTAAAATCAACGATATACGCAACACATATCTCAATATGAAATCATTTTTCTCAGATTGAGAAATTTTTGCGCAACGCAACATCCAGCCATTCCACGATACGAATTCATATTTTCAAAATATGGAATTCCACCCTGTATCGGCAGCGGTAATTCGTCGGGCATGATTCGCCATCCCCGTATCCGCAGCCGCTCCAGCTTCCGTGAACACGCCCAGCCGCTCCATCGCCTACCTGTGCCTCGCCCTCAGCATGTCGCTCGTGGGCAGCTACGTGGCTCTGTCCAAGCCCCTGGCCGCAGCCATTCCCGTGTTTCTGCTCGCATGGCTGCGCTTCGGCATAGGGGCCATCGCCATGGCGCACTGGCTCAAGAAGCCCGCGGACGAGCCGCCGATCACGCCGCAGACGCGCAAGCTGCTCTTCCTCGAATCGTTCCTCGGCAACTTCCTGTTCACCATCTGCATGATCTCGGGGGTGAGCCTCACGGGCGCCGTGTCGGCCGGGGTCATCATGGCGGCCATTCCAGCGGCCGTGGCGCTCATGAGTTGGTTTTTCCTTAAGGAGCGCATCGCGCCGCGCACCTGGGTGGCCGTGGCCCTGGCGGTGATCGGCATCATGCTGTTCGCACTATCAAAACCAGAGCATTCCGCGCACGCAGCACCGCCGTCAGGTGGCGAAAATGCCCAAAACCTGGCCTGGCTCGGGCATTTGCTGCTCGTGGGCGCCGTCATCTGCGAGGCGGCCTACTCGGTGATCGGCAAGAAGCTCACGGGGGCCCTCGGGCCCAAGCGCATCACCTCGCTCATCAACCTGTGGGGCTTCGCGCTGTCCACGCCCATGGGGGTGTACCTCGCGCTGCGCTTCGACTTCGGCGCCGTGGGCTGGAGCACCTGGCTGCTGTTGCTGTTCTACGCGCTAGCGGCCTGCATGTGGACCGTGTGGCTGTGGATGACGGGCCTCAAGGCCGTGCCCGCCGCGCAGGGCGGCGTGTTCACTGTGCTGCTGCCCGTGAGCGCCGCGCTGGTGGGCGTGCTGGTGCTGGGCGAGTCGCTCTCCGGCATGCAGCTCGTGGCATTCGCGATCGCGTTGGCCAGCGTGGTGCTGGCCACCCTGCCCTCGCGCCTGGCACGGCGCGTGGGCCCGGGCGCATAGGCTCATAGCCTGCCGCTGCTCACCACGATGCCGTCGGCATCGGCGTAGAGCCAATCGCCCGGGCGCACCCATACGCCCTGAATCTGCACGGCCACGTCGCGCTGGCCCTCGCCGCGCCGCTCGGTCGGCAGCGGAATGAGCGCGAGCGCGCGGATGCCCACGGCCGCAGCGTTCAGCTCGGCCACGTCGCGCACGCAGCCGTTGACCACCACGCCCGCCCAGCCGTTCTTCGCCGCCGCTGCGGCCAGGTTGCCTCCCACGAGCGCGCGGCGCAGCGAGGCGCCGCCGTCGACCACGAGCACGCGCCCCTCGCCGGCCGACTCCACAGCCGCCTTGACCTGGGTGTTGTCCTCGAAGCACTTGACAGTGCTCACCGGTCCGCTGAAGGCTAGCAAGCCACCATAGCTGTGGAACACCGGGGGCAGAACGCGGAACGCGCTGCCGTCGTCGCTTTTGTGCGCATCGCAGAAGTCGCAGGTGCTGAAGGAAGAAGAAGCCGCAGTCGTCATGTGCCAGTCACTTTCCGTATGGGTGGTTTGATGCTGTCGCGCCGTGCGGGCAGCACGGGGGCATTCTCGCGCGGCACGTTGAGCACGATGCAGGTCGAGGTCTGCGCGAGCAGGCAGAAGCCCGTGACCACGGCATCGAGGTGGCTCACGTCGATCACCACGATTTCCAACACCCAGCTGTCTTCGCCCGTCACGTTGTAGGCATGGATCACCTCGGGCGTCTGTGCGATGAGCTGCACCATGCGCGCGTACTCGGCGCGGCCCACGCGGATGATGGCACGGATGCCGTAGCCCAGCCGCGCGTAGTCCACGCGCGCACCATAGCCCAGGATGACACCCGCAGCCTCCAGCTTGCGCACGCGCTCGGTCACTGCGGGCTGGCTCAGGTGCACGCGCCGACCGAGCTCGGCCATGGTGATGCGCGCATCCTGCTGCAATTCCATGAGAATGCGGCTGTCATGCGCATCCAACGTCAAATCTTCGGTCATTCAAGTATTTAACCATTGATTTGAAGGTGACTGTGCACCAGTACCTTGCAACTGGCATGGCGTCGCAACGCGCTGGAACCTAGCATTGGCCACCATGCGCTCCTTATCCATTGCCTCCGCCCCGCAGCCCCTGCGGCTTGCCCCGCTGGTGTTGCTGGCCCTGCTCGCGTGCTACGTCGTGTGGGGTTCCACTTACTTCGCAATCCGCGTCGCGCTCGGCGCTTTTCCACCGTTTTTCCAGATGGGCACGCGCTTTCTCGTGGCCGGCTCGCTGCTCATGGCCTGGGTAACCTGGCGCGCGCGGCGCGGCGGGCCACAGGCACCGGCCCTGCCCACGCCGCGCCAGTGGCTGCACGCAGGCATCGTGGGCACGCTGATGCTGGGTGGCGGCATGGGGCTCATGGCCACGGCCAGCGTGCACATCGGCTCGGGGCTCATCGCTGCCTGCGTGGCCGTCGTGCCCCTGATGATCTGCGGCTGGGGTCTGCTGTGGGGACGCCGGCCTTCCCTGGGCGAAGCGGTGGGCATGCTGCTGGGCCTGGCCGGCGTGCTGCTGCTCGTGCGCGGCGCAAGCTTCGCGGCCTCGCCTGCGAGCGGGGCCTGCATCCTCGCGGCCACGGCCGCGTGGTCGCTGGGCTCGGTGCTGTCGACCACGCGCACGCCGCTGGCGCTGGGCGCGGCCGGGTTCGCGAGCGAGATGCTGTGCGGAGGCGCCGTGCTCATGGCCGTGTCGCTGGCGCTGGGCGAGCGCCCCGTCTGGCCGCCCGCCCCTGCGGCCCTGGCGGCATGGCTATACCTCGTTTTCCTGGGATCGCTGGTGGCCTTCAGCGCCTACATGTACCTGCTGGCCCACGCCAGTCCCGCGCTCGCATCGAGCTACGCCTTCGTTAACCCGCTGATCGCGCTGCTGCTGGGCAGCGCGCTCGGCGGCGAGGCCGTGACGCAGGGCGAGTGGGCGGCCTGCGGCGTGATTCTGCTGGCCGTGCTCACGATCCTGATGGCGCGGCGCAGCGGCCGCTAGGAAGAGCCAGCACTGGGGTTAATCCTCACCTGCATGGCAACAATTCGAGGCAAAAAAGCGGATGCTCGGCTTGGAAAGCGGTTTTTTTCCCAGTAGCATCGGCCTGCCAGTGGAGCGAGGCAGTTTTCGCTGGTGAATAACTTACTCCGAAGAAGGAAAACCAACATGGCAACTGCAGCAAAGAAGGCTCCCGCAGCCAAGACCGCGGCCCCCGCGAAGAAGCGCACTCCGAATGCAGCCTTCATGAAGCCTCTCACGCCCAGCCCCGCCCTGGCCGCCGTGGTGGGCAATGCTCCGCTGCCCCGCACCGAGATCATCAGCAAGCTGTGGGTCTACATCAAGGAGCACAACCTGCAGGACGCCAAGAACAAGCGCAACATCAACGCCGACGCCAAGCTCAAGGAAATCTTTGGCAAGCCCCAGGTGACGATGTTCGAGCTGGCTGGCCTGGTTGGCAAGCACGTCAAGTAAGCATCGCACCGCATCGCCCCCCGAAAAGCCGGCATCGCCGGCTTTTTTCATGCCCATTCCAAAAGCCTGTGGCGGCAAAGCATCAATGCAAATGAGAACAAACATCATTTGCTGTAACATTCCGCCCGCCGAAGAAGCACAGCCACGTTTCGCCGCCAGCCACTGCCTCTCGCCTGCTCCGCCCCGGCGCGCCCGTTGCGCGGAGCGCCGCACGCACCCTTGTTTTCCCTATCGGAGGCCAGAATGGCAAAGAAACGCGCTCAGCGCCACAGTTCACCCCTGCGTCGGTCGCAGGCCCCCTCCGTCGCCCCCGTGCCCGGTGCCGGCGACAACAAGACGCTGCTGCCGCTGGGCGCGCTCATGCTCGCCGCCTCCGTGAGCAGCTGGGCGCAGACCAGCCCTTCGGGCGAGGCCACGCTGTCCACCGTCACGGTGAAGGAAAAGGCCGAGATCCAGAGCAAAGACGCCATCCAGACCAAGAAGACGCAGATCGGCCGCAGCACGCAGGACATCCGCGACATTCCCCAGTCGCTCACGGTACTGACCGAGCGGATGATCGACGACGCCAAGCTCGACACCCTCAAACAGGCACTGCACTACACCTCGGGCATCACCTTCGCCGCCACCGAGAACGGCACCGACCAGGACATCCGCCTGCGCGGCTTTCCCGTGGCGGCCGTGGGCGACCTGCTCATCGACGGCATGAAGGACCCCTCGCAGTACGACCGCGACACCTTCAACTACGACCGCATCGAAGTGCTGCGCGGCTCGGCCTCGCTGCTGTTCGGCCGCGGCTCCACGGGCGGCGTGGTGAACCAGGTGAACAAGAAGCCGCTGCTGATCGACCAGTACCACCTCGAAGCCACCTACGGCACCGACAGCGTGCTCCGCACCACGGCCGACCTCAACAAGGTGATCGGCGAGGACGCCGCCCTGCGCGTGAACCTCATGCGCACCCAGGGCGACAACCACGGCGCCAAGATCGACAAGTACGGCATCGCCCCCACGATCAGCTGGGGCGTGGGCACGCGCGACGAGTTCACGCTGGGCCTGTTCTACCTGGACGTGGACAACGTGCCAATGAACAACGTCCGCTACCTGGAAGGCACGGTGCCTGCCCTGAACCCCAAGAACTTCTACGGCAGCCCGAGCGACTACCTGCGCGGCAAGGCGTCGTACGCCACGGCCTCGTGGACGCACCGCTTCGAGGCCGATACCGAGCTGCGCACCCAGGTGCGCGCGGGCACGTTCGACCGCTCGCAGTGGGGCTCCACGGCCAGCTTCGGCACCACCAACGGCGCGCCCACCACGCAGGCCAACCTGGGGCCGAGCACCATCCTCAACGTCTCCGGCCTGAGCCCGCGCAAGGACCGGCACGAGGGCATCTACATGCAGTCGGACTTCACCACCAAGGCCCAGTGGGGCGGCCTGAAGCACGATCTGCAGGTGGGCGTGGACGCCAGCAAGGAGAAAGCCTGGTTCGAGGTCGCGAACGGCCAGCCCGGCACCAACTACAACAAGGGATCAACCACCGTGGGCAACCCGGGCGGCCTGCCCGTGCTGGGGGTGTCGCCGTCGTACCGCTACGACCAGAACTACGACGCCTGGTCCGTCGGCGCCTACGCGCAGGACCTGGTGCAGATCGCGCCGCACTGGAAGCTGCTGGGCGGCCTGCGCTGGGACCGCATCAGCGCCACGCCCGAGCGCGATCTGTACACCTCGGGCACCTTCACGCGCCACGAGGTCAGCAACCTGCGCTACAACTCGCTGTGGAGCCAGCGCCTGGGCGTGCTGTACCAGCCGACAGACACCGCATCGTTCCACGCTGCCTACAGCACCTCGTTCAACTCGTCGGCCGACACCTACCGCTTCACCACGCAGCAGACCGCCAACACCCCGCCGGAAAAGAGCCGCAACTTCGAGATCGGGGCCAAGCTCGACTGGCTGGACGGCAACCTGTCCACGCGCGGCGCGATCTTCCGCACGGAAAAGTACAACGAGCGCACCACCGATGCCGACTTCGCCGGCGACGCCTACCTGCTCAACGGCAAGCGCCACGCCTCGGGCGTCGAATTCGATGTGGTGGGCCGCCTCTCGCCGAAGTGGGACATCTACGCCTCCTACACCTGGATCCCCGTCGCCAAAATCGACCAGACCGGCAGCGCCCAGGCCGCCACCGTGGGCCAGCGCCCGGGCCTCACGCCCAAGCAGTCCGGCAGCGTCTGGCTGGGATACCAGGCCACGGCGAAGTTCCGCGTGGCCGGCGGCCTGCGCGGCGCCTCCACGAACCGCCCCGTGAGCGGCACGACCGGCGCCGCGTCGGCCACGGCCCGCGCGCCCGGCTACGTAGCGGCTGACCTGATGCTCGAGTACCGCTTCACCGACGACGTGTATGCCAAACTCAACATCAACAACGTTACCAACCGCACGTATGGCGACCAGCTGTACCCCGGCTTCGTGACGCTGGGCGAGGCACGCAACGTGCGCCTCACCATCGGCACCCGCTTCTGAGAAAGGCCCCTCCGCCATGCTGCTGCAGATCCCCGACCTCCTCACGCCGGACGAAGTGGCCCAGGCCCGGGGGCTGCTGCAGAACGCCCCCTGGCACCATGGGCGCATCTCCGCCGGCGTGCAGGCCGCGCAGGCGAAGAACAACGAGCAGTTGCCCGAACAGTGCGAGCAGGCCCAGGCCCTGCGGCAGATCCTGCTGCGGGGCCTGGAGCGCAGCCCGCTGTTCTTCTCGGCGGCCCTGCCCCAGACCATCTCGCCCCCCATGTTCAACCGCTATGGCGGGGCCACCAACACCTTCGGCAACCATGTCGACAGCGCCGTGCGCTTCCTGCCCGACGGCAAGGGCCGCGTGCGCACGGACGTGTCGTGCACCGTGTTCCTCAGCGAGCCCGAGGAATACGACGGCGGCGAGCTCGTCATCGAAGACACCTACGGCACGCAGCGCGTGAAGCTGCGCGCCGGCGACATGGTGGTCTACCCCGGCACCAGCGTGCACCGCGTGGAGCCGGTCACGCGCGGCCACCGGCTCGCGAGCTTCTTCTGGATCCAGAGCATGGTGCGCAGCGACGAGCAGCGCCGGCTGCTGTTCGACATGGACCGCCACCTGATCCAGCTGCGCGCCACCGTGGGCGAGACCGCGCCCGCCATCGTCGGCCTCACGGGCACGTACCACAACCTGCTGCGCATGTGGGCCGATGTTTGAGTGGCACTCTCTTTTTCATAGCTTTCACCGCACAATCCATAGGCGCTAGCGCCCTTTTTTATTCACGATGACCGTCCCCGCGCTGCAGCACGTTCCCGCCCACGTCGTCACGCTCGAAGACCACGCGCGCCATGCCCGCGAGCAGCTCGACGACAACGCCTGGGCCTACTTCGCGGGCGGCGCGGCCGATGAAATCACGCTGCGCGCCAACCGCGGCGCCTGGGACGCGCTGACCCTCTCGCCGCGCGTGCTGCTCAGCCTGGCCGG
>JASLFM010000117.1 GCA_030150585.1 Acidovorax sp. | reverse complement strand
CGAAGGCGTTGCCGGGAGCCAACCCCAACCCCGCCTCGGCCACAAGGCGCTTGGCCACGTCGAGGGAGTCGCCCCGTCCTTCGAGCTGGAAGAATGCATACATGCCACCGCGCGCAGGGGCCACCCGCACACCCGGCAGTGCCTGCAGCAAGGGCACGAGCGTATCGCGGCACTGCCGCAAATGGGCCACCACCCGGGGGGTGATCTCGTGCGCCAGCCCCAGCGCCGCCACGCCCGCACGCTGGGTGAACACGCTCGCGCAAGAGGTGTTGAACTCCACGAGCTTGCCCATGTGGGCGGTCATCGATGCCGGCATTACAAGCCAGCCCAGGCGCCAGCCCGTCATCAGGAAGCTCTTCGAAAAGCTGTGCACCACAATGAGCCGGTCCTCCGCCTCAGCCGCATCCAGAAAGCTGGGAGCACAACCGCGGGGGGTGGGATCGTAGTACAGGCGCTCGTACACCTCGTCCGCCAGAATCCAAGTGCCCGTGCGGCGGCAGTGCTCCAGAATGACCTGCTGCTCCTCGCTTGTCAGCGTCCAACCCGTGGGGTTGTTGGGCGCATTCACCACCAGCAGCCGCGTGCGCGGGGTAATGGCGGAAAGCAAGGCATCCATGTCGAGTCGCCAGCCCCCCTGGGCATCAGGCACAAGCGGCACCCGCCGTACATGCGCCCCCATGATGAGCGGCTGCGCCACCAGGTTGGGCCAGACGGGCGTGATGGCCACCACCTCGTCGCCCGCATCCACCAACGCCTGAGACGCCAGCATCAGCGCGTTCACACCGCCCGAGGTGATGGCGACGCGGTTGGCCGACACCTCGCCGTGCAGTCCGCTCATGTAGCGGGCCACGGCCTCGCGCAACTCCGGCAGCCCCAGGTTGTGCGCGTAGAACGTCTCTCCCCGCTCCAGGGATTCGATGGCAGCCTGGCGTATGGCGGCCGGGGTGACCTCGTCGCTTTCACCGAACCAGAACGCCAGCACGTCGGAGCGGCCCATGCCGGCGTTGGCGACTTCGCGGATGCGGGATTCTTCGAGGTTCTGGACGGTGGAGCGCATGGCAGTATCCGGGTCAAAGATTGCCATCCTACTTCCGACTATCCCATGCTCCGCTCCCTCACCACCACGCCACGCCTCCCTACCTGGGCTATGTGCCTGCTGCTCGCATGGAGCCTTGGCGCCCCGCAAACCACCTTCGCCAAGCGCAAAGGGAGCGCGAAGGCCACAGCACAAGCCTCGTCGACAAGGCCTGCCAAAGTCAAGCAACCGCGCAGTTCATCTGAGGAAAGTGCAGCGGAACGGGACCGCAGGCTCTACCGGGAATGCCAGGGCCTGCCCAATGCGGGGGCCTGCCTAGGGTACGCAAAACCTTGAAAACGTAGGATTTGGAAACCGGCGCAAGAAAACCGGTCGTCAAGTAACAAAAACCATTTATCCCCGCCAACCCACCCATAGAGCGGGGCGCCCATAGCATGGGCGCATGCGCGTCTCTTCCTCTTTTGCGGCCACCCGTATCCGGGGTTTCACAGCCATCGAATTGATGGTCACCGTGGGCATCCTGGCAGTGCTGGCCGCCCTCGCCGCCCCTAGTTTCACTCCCATCATTGAGCGCTGGCGGGTGCGCGATGCAACGGAAAGCCTGACCTCCGCCTTGTATTACGCCCGCTCCGAGGCCATCAAGCGAGGCGGTGACATCATCCTCGCCAGAAACGCCAGCAATGGCGGGTGCACATCCTCTGGCAACTCTGATTGGAGTTGCGGGTGGCATGTGTTCTTCGACGCCAATCGCAACGGCACCCAGGACACATGCAGCGCCTCAAGCACCCCCAACGAGTGCGACCTGCAAACCGGCTCGGCCCCTACGCGGCTGAGCATCACGCTGACCGGTAGCACCGGACTGATATCCGTGGACCGCTGGGGAATGCTGACGCACACCAGCGGTGCGACCACCCCGAGCACCATGGATTTTCTGCTCACTCCACAAGGCAAAGACTCCACCGCCAGTAGTGCGACCAGGCTGTGCGCCGGGACCGGCGGGCGGATCCAGCAGAAGAAAGGAAGCGATACATGTTGATAGGCAGCATCGCCCCAGCCACCCGCCCGCAGGGATTCACCAGCATCGAACTCATGGTGGTGGTGACCATTCTGGCGGCGCTGGCCATGCTGGCGGGCCCGCGGTTCACGGCACTTGTCGAGCGCTGGCGCGTGCGTACCGTCACCGAATCCTTGGTCAACACGCTGTACTTCGCCCGGGCCGAGGCCATCAAACGCGGGAAAAAAATCGGTATCGAGAAACTGCCTAACGGCACTGCGGGATGCCAACTCGCCAGCACCAAGCAGGACTGGGGCTGCGGCTGGATCGTTTTCGTCGACAGTAACGGAAACAGTAAAAGGGAAGCCAGTGAAGAAATCCTGCAAACCACGCTGACGCCCCGCAATATCAACGTCACCCACCAGTCCGGTGCCGGCGACATCTCCGTCAACAGCTTTGGAAAGATGGACGGCCTCAATGCCAAAGGTTTCGCCATCTCTCCCGAGCCCACAGGCATCGCATCCCCAGCCACCCGAGGCATCTGCATGGCAGCGGGTGGGCGCATCAAAGTCATCGAGGACGTTCCATGCACAAAGTGACAGCCCCATCGTCGCCACAAACACAAAAGGGCGTCAGCTTGATTGAGGCCCTGGTCGCCATCGTGGTCATGACTCTAGGCATCCTCGGCATCCTTGGCGTGCAGATGCGCACACTCACCGACACCCAGTCGGGCGTGCGGCGCGCACAAGCCATCCGACTGATCGAGGATCTGGGCGAGCGGCTGCAGAACAACCCGGATGCGCTCAGCAATCTGAGTAGCTACAAGGTGGCGCTGACCGACGCACTCCCGACCGACACCAGCGACTGTTGCACAAGCACCGCTTGTAGCCCTTCTGATTTGGCTTCCTGCGATATCAAGCGGTGGCGCTTCAGGGTGGACCAGATGCTGCCGGGAGCCAAAACAGCCGTATTCATTCCCAAGGGCGGCCCCCGCCAACTAGGCGTCATGATCGGCTGGCAAGAGAACCGCTACAACCAGACTGGCCAGAGCTTCAGTACAACCGATTTAACGGCGCTTACCACCCCCTTGGCCGTATCCGGCACGAACTCGGCGGACGAGACGGTGAGTTGCCCCAGTGATCGTCTCTGTCACCTGCAATACATCCAGCCCACGCAGCGCTGCACCCCATGGGGAGTGGGTGGTGGCACGCTGTACTGTCCCAATTGAGTGTGAGCCCATGAACCAACACCCCGCCTCTTCCATGCCCGCCGCACGCGCGCTCCCCCACCAGCAAGGCGTGACGCTGATTGAGCTCATGGTCGGCATCGCCGTCGGTCTGATCGTTGTCGCAGTGGCCCTGGGGGCACTCATGGCATCGCGAGGCATCTCCGGCACAGTGTCGGAGGCCACCTCCCTGCAGCAGCAGGCGGCCTACGCCTTCCGGGTCATCGGCCAGCAGATCCGGCAGGCCGGCAGCCTGGAGCTAAACCTCAACCCCAGCATCGTGCTCACCCCAGCATCGGGGGCCAACCCCGCAATGGGCCCTGTGGCTTTCGATGCCCCCGACCCCACCGGAGCACGTCCGCCATTCGACCGCGCCTCCAGCACCCTGGTGGCCGACACCACGCCCAGCTTCACCGTCGGCTACCAGAATTACACCGAATCGACCACTGCTGCGTCCGCCCCCACATCCCTGTTGCGCGACTGCCTGGGGCAAAACCCGGCCCTGGCCGCCAGCGGCAGCCTGGGCACCACACCCGTGCTCAGCAGCAAGTTCCAGCGTAACGCCTCCACGAACGAACTGGTATGCGTTGGCGCGGGCGGCGGTGGTGGACAGGCCATCATCGGCAACGTGACCGACATGCAGGTGCGTTATGTACAGCAGTCGCCCAACACCACCAATCTGCAGTACCTCCCGGCTTCTGGCGTCATCGCCAACGCTGCCAGCGCAGCGGGCGGCTGGAACAACGTTTATGCGGTGGAGGTCTGCCTTGAACTCACAGGCACCGAATCCATCCCCACCACGGGTGCCACGTACACCAATTGCAGCGGGGCATCCACTTCTTACGGAGATCGCCTCAAGATGGTCTTCCGCAACGTCTACCAGATCCGCAGTCAAGGGCAAATGTGACCTAGCCCACCTGCCTGAAAGCGCATCTCATCATGCAAGCCATACCCATTCCACCCAAGCCAGCCAGTCGCCACAGCCAGCGCGGCATAGCGCTGTATGTCGTCATTGTCTTCGTCATGCTGTCCATGCTGCTGGCACTGTGGGCAGCCCGCAGTGCGCTGTTCAATGAAATCCTCGTGGGCAACGATGCGGACTACCGCCGCGCCTTCGAGGCCGCACAGGCCATGTTACAAGACGCCGAATTCGACATTCGCGGTGTCAAGCCTGATGGGACCGCGTGCACCTTGGTTTCGGGCAATTCCGATGTCTGCCGCCCTCCACCACAGCCCCCCGTCCCTCCAGCCACCACAGGCACTCCTGGAGCCGAGGTGTATTTCGACATCGAAACCAAAGACCTTGAGAACCTGCTGTCCACCATAGAAATCAAGCAGCCCACTACCAAATGCTACAAGGGCATTTGCCAGAAACGCACTGGCGTGCAAGATTTCTGGAACGACAGCACCACCATCGCAGCCATGACTGCAGACAATGTGGGCGCGCGATACGGCCAGTTCACTGGAGCCAGCGCCGAAGCAACGGCGAACCCCATACTCGCCGAAAAAGGTGCAGGCAAAGGCGCCTGGTACTGGGTGGAAGTACTGCCCTATGTAGACCCCAATGTATCCCTGCTGGCCGGAATGCCTGCCGGCTCCAACGTCGAGCGTTTTGCGCCGGCACGCAAAAAGTTATGGGTTTACCGCATCACCGCGCTGGCCCGCGGCAACAAGCCAAGCAGCGAAGTGGTGCTGCAATCCACGTTATCCCTGCAGGTTGCCGAATAGCTGCTCGTGAGTAGCCCTGCTGCAAACTACCCAAGCCTTCCAATTCGAACACCATATTGGAGTTTTGCCATGCGAACCGTCCGCCTTCCGCAACGCACCGCCCTTGCCATTCTCGTGGCTGCCATCTGGGCTTCACCCATTGCCCAGGCAGCACAGATATCGCTCGCCCAGTACCCTGCAGGCACCGCATACAAGGCCCCGATTCCGAATGTGATTTTGTCCGTGGATACATCGGGCAGTATGGGCACCAAAGATGACGGGCTAAAAACCCGTATCCAATACGTCCAGGATGGCTTGAAAACCGTCCTCATCAATAGCACCAAATACGATGACCAATTTCGCCTTGCCTGGCAATCTTTTGCCTGCAATGGCATTCCATCGAATGCTGGCGGTTGCGGCAACAAAAATACAATGGCCAAGTTTTCTGGCACCCAAAAAACCAACTTCAGCACTTGGCTCAATCAACTTACCGCGACAGGCACCACTCCATCACAAGTTTTAGTTTGGAATGCGGGCAAGTATTTGCAAACCACCGGAGCAAACAGTCCGTGGAACGCCACCCCTGGCACAGCTGATAGCGCACCCCTCGCCTGCCGCCGCGCTTACCACATATTCCTGACCGATGGCGGCTGGAATTTTAAATACAGTGATGCTGGCCTTACAGGCACCTCCTTCGAGAACGACATGAAGTTGGGCACCAAGACCAACAACAGCACCACAGCCCCAACCGACCCGACCAACAACGTTACTGTAAGCAATTACGACGGCACAGCCATTGCTGCATTGCCCACCCCAGCTCCTGCCAGCAGCACACACCCCGCCTCCCCCTATGGCGTTCAGGCGTACTCTGTCACCCCCCCCACTGACCCTACCCAGGATCAAACCTTGATCTACCGGGATAGCTATGGCACCAAGGTCGTAAATACCAGAAGTGGCAATAACGGCACCCAATCCAAACCGAATTACACGTTTACATACTATGCCTATCCGACCATGGCGGATATCGCATTTTATTTCTGGGCGACAGATCTGCAACCATCCATTGACAATGCAGTCATCCCAAAGATAAGAAAAACGGGGACTGAAACCTTCACCAATGGAACGGGCAGCAACGCTAAATCCGTCACATTCAGTGAATATTGGAATCCAAGAAATGATCCTGCCGAGTGGCAGCACTTGGTGCAATACACCATTGGCTATGGCCCTACCGCCAGTACTTTGTCGAAAATTGGAGGGGCCTCGTCATCCACTTACAACGGAAAAGCTTGCTCGAACTACACGGGCAGCAGCAAAACAAACTGTGAAAATTCATCCACATCTCCACAATGGACTGGCGGGATATTTGGCATGTACGACACAGGGTTCGCCAGCCTTGCCGTAGGTAATACCAAATGGGATGATGTCACATCCGACGCTGCCGATAGCAACTATGACGATTTTCGCCCTCAGGAAATGTGGCACATGGCCATCAACAGCCGGGGGAAATACTATCCTGTTACGGGCGATCTGACTGGTGTTTTTTCCGACATCTTTGATGACATTATTGTAGATACAACAGCACCCATTTCTGGATTCACTTCTGCATCTGGCTCTGTGAGCCGTGTTGGCACCCAATCATATCAAACCAGCTATATTGCCGCCGACGATCCAAAATCCAATGACAACCGATGGTACGGCTATGTAACATCCGACTCCATCGATACATCAGGAAACCCCACACCCAATACTAACTGGGGATTGAACAGTGCCAGCAAAAATAAATCCACAGCCGACATATTGGATGCAATCGCGCCTACCAATCTGGCCAATCGGCTGATACTGACCTACGACAAGTACAAATCCACCCCCCAAGGTATTTCCTTCAAGTGGAGCAATCTGACCAATTCCACGACCGGAGCATCACAACGCATGTGGCTCAACAATGGAACCGTGGGAACTGGCACGACGGCCCAGATTGCGACAGCCATCGCGGGCGACGGCAAAGGGGAAGACCGGCTTAACTTCATTCGCGGCGATCGCACCAAAGAAGCCAGCACCGGCAACACCGGTGCCACGTTTCGCAATCGCAAGAGCCGCCAGGGCGACATCGTCAATTCCGCCATCTGGTATGTGGGATCACCTGCCAATGGCTATGCCACAAGTTCCTACAAGACATTCGCTAGCAATAACCGGGGGCGCCTGCCCATGCTGTACGTAGGCGGCAACGATGGCATGCTGCATGGTTTTTCCGCAAAGGATGGCACGGAAAAAATTGCCTATGTGCCCCACGGAGTGGTCCAAAACATCTCCCAGCTTACCGACAGCAGCTATACACACCGATACTATGTAGACGGTTCGCCACTGTCGGGCGATGTCAATCTTGGCACCGCCGATACGGCGGACTGGCGTACCTACCTCGTGGGGACATTGGGGGCTGGCGGCAGGGGATTTTTCGTGCTCGACGTCACCAAGCCTGGGCCGGAGGACAGCTCTTCCTCGGTGCCAGCCCCAACCACCAATTTTACGGAAGCCAATGCGGCCAGTCTTGTGGTGATGGACAAAACGGCCGCACCGGCAAACGATGCCGCCCCGCCCGCGAAACCCGTGGATCCCAATGCCGACCCGGACATTGGCCACATCTTTGGCAACCCCGTGGTGGCCGAAAGCGACACGCAGCATGCACTGCAAATCACGCCCACCAACAATGGACGCTGGGCCTACATCACGGGCAATGGCTACAACAGCGTTAATGAGCGGCCCGTACTGCTCATCCAGTATCTGGATGGGGATAAGTCGCTCCAAATGATTCCCGCCGCAGCCACCGGTACTGCAGAAGCCGTTGGCAATGGCTTGTCCACCCCGCAATTCCTCGACGTCAATGGCGATGGCACGCCAGACTTCGTTTATGCAGGCGATCTGCGCGGCAACATGTGGAAATTCGACATTTCCAACGTAGATGCAGCCCAATGGGGGGTGGCATTCAGTGGCAATCCCCTGTTTACTGCCACTTACACCAACAGCTCAGGCAGTTCGAGCCGCCAGCCCATCACGGCTCCGCCGGTTCTACGTCCCAACCGCGACGTTGGAGGGTTGATGGTCGCTTTCGGCACAGGACAGAACTTGACAGAGGGGGATCGGACCGACACCTCGACACAGACGGTTTACTCCATTCTGGACAACACCCGCTACGAGGTCGAAAGCACCGGCGACAACAAGGGCAAGGTGAAAGTCAAAACCTCCTCCCCCACTCCAGCTACCGTCAGTGGCCGCAGTGTCCTACAGGCCCAAACCGTAGATAGTGGTACCGGCACCGGTACAGCAGGGAGCGGCAACAGCACAGGCCGCTCGTTCTGGACGCTCACTAGTCAAGCCGTGGATTACGATTGCACCGGCAAAACGAGTTGCACGGTCAAGAAAGGCTGGTACATGGATCTGCCAGTGGCGGGGGAGCGTGTGACCACGAGCTTCGACTTCTACGACGGCAGCAACATCCTGGAAATCATCAGCGAAAAGCCGGCCTCCGGAAGTGCCACGGCCAGCGGCGAGGAAGTATGCGCACCCCAGCCCCAGGCCGCCAAGCCATTCCGGACGCTCGTCAATATCGCCTCGGGAACGACCGCCAAGCCGCCCATCATGGACGTCAATGGGGACGGCCTCTACAACGCCTCGGACATGAGCGGTGGCAAGAACTATGCACGCATGACGGCATCGAGCAAGGAATTGCGGTTTGGCACCAAGACCCAGCAAGTCCGCAAGGGCAACGATGGCAAGGTGGACAAACTCGCCAAACTGCCCGAGTTGACGCTGCGCCCGGGTTGGCGGCAATTGAAGTAATGGAATACAGGATTGACAAGAGGTTTTATGAACTATCGCCCTTTTCCACACCGTGCCCGAGGCTTCACGCTGATCGAGTTGATGATCGTAGTGGCTGTCGTGGGCATTCTCACGGCCATTGCCTACCCCAGTTATACGGAATACGTGCGTCGCGGCCATCGGGCCGATGCGCGTGCCGGGCTGCTGCAGGCGCAGCAATGGCTGGAGCGGGCCGCGACCGCCACCGGCACCTATCCCACCACGCTGCCAGATGCGCTGAAATGGTCGACAGATACCACCAAGCGCTACACCATTGACTTTCAAGACGGCAATACCACTACGGCCTACACGCTGACTGCCACGCCAAAACCTACCGGGCCGCAAGCCAACGACAAGTGCGGTACCTACACGCTGAGCAACACCGGCTTGCGCGGCGCGAATGGCAAAACATCCGGCCAGGCAGGCTATGACCCAGACTGCTGGGGCAAGTAGAAAAGCAACAGGCGCGCTACCATCCCAGCGCCATGACAGACAATCTGCCCTTCATCCAACAAGCGCTTGGGCTAGCCGCCCAGGCGCTTTTTCTTTCCAACCCCAACCCACGCGTAGGCTGCGTTTTGGTTTCGCCTGCGGGCGACGTGCTGGGCCGGGGCTCCACCCAGCAGGTGGGCGGCCCCCATGCCGAAATCATGGCCCTGCGCGATGCGGCAGCCGCAAGACACGATGTGCGTGGTGCCACGGCTTACGTCACGCTGGAGCCCTGCTCCCACCACGGGCGCACGGGGCCATGCTGCGACGCGCTGGCGGCGGCGGGCATCCGCAAGGTGGTGGCCTCCATTGCAGACCCCAACCCCTTGGTAAGCGGGCAGGGTTTCGAGCGCCTGCGCTCAGCAGGGATCGAAGTCGAAGTGGGACCGGGGGCCGAAGCATCGCGCGAGCTCAATATCGGCTTTTTCAGCCGCATGGTGCGCAAGACGCCGTGGGTGCGGCTGAAGGTGGCGGCGTCGCTCGATGGGTACACCGCGCTGCCCCACGGGGCCAGCCAATGGATCACGTCACCGCAGGCACGCGCCGATGGCCATGGATGGCGCGCGCGAGCCTGCGCCGTTCTCACGGGCATTGGCACCGTTCTCGAAGACAATCCGCGCCTCGACGTGCGCGAGGTGAAGACGCCCCGCCAGCCCCATCTGGTCGTGGTCGACAGCCGCTTGCAGACACCGCTGGACGCCCATCTGTTCATTCCAGGCCGCCAGCTTTTCATCTACGCAGCCGAGGAAAACCCCGCAAAGCGCAAGGCGCTCGAAGACCGCGGCGCCACGGTGGTCCTCATGCCTGGGCCGCACGGCAAAGTCGATCTTGCAGCCATGCTGCGCGATCTCGCGGCGCGGGGCATGAACGAAGTGCATGTGGAGGCCGGCCACAAGCTGAACGGCTCGCTGGCGCGCGAAGGCCTCGTCGACGAATGGCTGACGTACCTGGCCCCGAAGCTGCTTGGCCAGGGGCGCGGCATGGCAGCGCTGGCTCCATTCGAATCGCTGGATCAGGCCCTGGCGCTGCAATTCCAAAGCGTCGAGCGCATCGGGCCCGACCTGCGCATCCTTGCCCGAGGGGTGGGGCGCGATCAGTTCTGACCCGCGTCAGCGGCAGGTGACCCTGCAGCTCTGAGAGGCTGCTGGCACCTGCATCTCCCCAATAACCGCGGCCTGCCCAAACCCCGCCTCAGCGAACGCCGCCAATACAGCAGGCACGGCGCCCGCATTGCAGCTCACAAGCAGCCCGCCACTCGTCTGCGGGTCCGTAACAATCTGGCGCAGCCACGCCGGCGCGCTCTCGGGCCACGCCACTTCGGCACCATACGCCGCCCAGTTGCGGGCCGACGCCCCCGTGGCCACTCCGGCGCGGGCCAGTTCCGCCGCCTCTGCAATCAGCGGCAACTGGGCCAGCGCCACTTCTGCATGCAGGCCAGACCCCCGGCATATTTCGAGCAGATGCCCCGCCAGCCCGAAACCCGTCACGTCGGTCATCGCATGCACGCCGTCCAATGCAGCCAGCGCCATACCGACGGTGTTGAGCTGGGTCGTGTGGCGCAGCATCTGCGCATAGCCGTCAGGCCCAAGAATGCCCTTCTTCAGCGCCGCCGACAGAATGCCTACACCCAGCGGCTTGCCGAGCACGAGCACATCGCCCGCTTGCGCATCCGCATTGCGGCGCACGCGCGCGGGGTGCACGAGGCCCAGCCCCACCAGGCCGTAGATCGGCTCCAGCACGTCGATGGAATGCCCGCCCGCAATCGGAATGCCCGCTTCGCGGCACACGGCGGCGCCGCCTTCGAGCACGCGGCCAATGACTTCGGGCGGCAGCTTGGCGATGGGCATACCCACCAGGGCCAGCGCCATGATGGGCGTGCCGCCCATGGCGTAGATGTCGGACAGCGCATTCGTGGCCGCGATGCGGCCGAAGTCGAACGGGTCGTCCACGATGGGCGTGAAGAAGTCGGTGGTGGCCACCAGCGCCTGCGTGTCGTTGAGGCGGTAAACGGCCGCGTCGTCGCTGGTCTCGGTGCCCACCAGCAGTTCGGGCGGCACCAACCCGGCCGGAGCGCGTGCCAGAATCTCGGACAGCAGGCACGGTGCGATCTTGCAGCCGCAGCCCCCCCCATGTGAGAACTCGGTCAATCGAATGGATTCAGTCGCGGTCGTCATCCCATCTATTGTGCCTGCCCGGTGCCGGAAGGCCGCGACGTGAGCCGCCGCGGCCCCGTGCGCGTGCAAGACCGCCACGGCTTCGACACCATCATCGACGCGCGATCGCCCGCCGAATACGCCATCGACCACATTCCGGGTGCCATCAACTGCCCCGTGCTCGATGACGAAGAGCGGCGCATCGTCGGCACGCTGTACAAGCAGCAGGGCGCTTTCGAAGCGCGCCGCGTGGGTGGAGCCATGGTGGCGGCCAATCTGGCGCACCACCTGCGCACGCAGTTCGCCGATCGCCCTGCGCACTGGAGGCCCCTGGTCTACTGCTGGCGCGGCGGCCTGCGCAGCGGCTCCATGGTGAACTGGCTGTGCCTCGTGGGCTGGGACGCCCAGCAGCTCGCGGGCGGCTACAAGACCTGGCGGCGCCACGTGATCGACACGCTGGAGCAGCGCGCGCCGCAACTGCCGCTGCGCGTGGTCTGCGGCGCCACGGGAAGCGCCAAGACGCGCGTGCTGCAGGCGCTGGCAAGCCAAGGCCACCAGGTGCTGGACCTCGAAGCGTTCGCGCGCCACCGCGGTTCGGTGCTCGGTGCCTGGCCCGGTGTGGAGCAACCCTCGCAGACCGCCTTCGAGACGCAGATCGTCAATGCGCTCGACGCGTTCGACCTGCAGCGCCCCGTCTACGTCGAGGCCGAAAGCGCCCGCATCGGCCGCCTCAACGTGCCGCAGCCCCTGGTGCAGCAACTGCGCTCCAGCCCCTGCATCGAGGTGCAGGCCAGCAGCGAGGCACGCCTGGCCTATCTGCTGCGTGACTATGCGAACCTGGCCGATGATCCGGCACAGCTTGCGCGGCTGCTGGGCTCACTCAAGGAATTGCACGGCCGCCAGGTCATCGAGCGATGGCAGGCATGGGCCGAAGCCCGCGCGCTCGAGCCACTGTTCGCCGAGCTCATGGCCTTGCACTACGATCCGCTCTACACCCGCTCGCAGAGCAACCACCTGCACCGCTGGCCCCAGCGCCAGAGCGTGCCCGCCAGCAATCTGTCCCCGCAATCCATCGAAGATCTGGCCCGCCAGATCTCCGCCCTGCCCCCACCATGAGCACCCAGGGCCTCCACCTCCGCCGCGCCATGCCTGCTCTGCTGGGGGCCTGTGCCCTGCTCCTGCTGGCGTTGCTCGGCGGCTGTACCAGCCTGCCGCGCGACGTGGACCGCCCCGTCTCCCGCGCGCTCGAGCACCCGGAAGACACGAACCTGGGAGCCCTCGTGCAGCAGCGCCGTGCGGCAGAGCAGGCCCCCGAGCCCTCCGGCTTCACGCTGCTCAGCGGGCCGCAGGCGGCCTATGGCAGCCGGCTCGCGCTCGTCGAGGCGGCGCAGCGCACGCTCGACCTGCAGTACTACGCAATCCATGCGGATGCCAGCTCCGAGCGGCTGCTGCTCGGCGTGGTGGCCGCGGCGCGGCGCGGCGTGCGCGTGCGCGTGCTGCTGGACGACTTCCACAGCACGGGGCGCAACGCACAGGTCATGCGGCTGGCCTTCGAGCCCAACATCGAGATGCGCATGTTCAACCCGCTGACGGGCGCACGCAGCTCGCCCCTGGGCCGCGTCTTCAGCGCACTGGGCGACTTCGACCGCGTGCAGCAGCGCATGCACAACAAGCTCTTCATCGCCGACAACATGGCGGCCGTGGCAGGTGGCCGCAACCTGGGCGACGCTTATTTCGGCAACGACGAAAGCGGCAATTTCGTGGACCTCGACGTGCTGGCCGTCGGCCCCATCGTGCAGGACCTGTCGCAGAGCTTCGACAGCTACTGGAACAACGAGCGTGCCTACCCCGTGCAGTCGCTGATCACGCGCGATGAGCTGGACCGCCTGCGCCAGCAGGTTCCGAGCACGGAGCTGCTGCCGGTATCGGCCGCACAGGGCCTCATCGAACCCGAGGCCCTCAGCGGGCAGCGCGCCCGCGTGTGGGACCGCAAGCCGCTGGACCTCTCGCGCGCGCGCTTCGTCTGGGCCCCTGCCGTGGTGCTGGCTGACCACCCCGCGAAGATTCCGTCCGAAGACGGCTCGGCGCCGCCCGCCGAGGCCGGTGCCTCCGTGGTGGACGGCCTGCTGGCACTCATCGGGCGCGCGCGCAGCGACCTGCTGATCGTCTCGCCCTACTTCGTGACCGGCCCCGACATGAAGGCCGCCTTCGCGCAGGCCATTGCGCGCGGCGTGCGCGTGCGCGTGCTCACGAACTCGCTGGCCTCGAACGACGCGCCGCTGGCCCATGCCGGCTATGCGCGGCACCGCGAGGAACTGCTTGCCATGGGCGTCGAGCTCTACGAACTGCGCGCCGAACAGGCGGGCCTGCGCAGTGCGATCGGCGCAGCCGCGGGGGGATCGAGCGGCAATACCAGCGGCACCTCGCGCGCCATGCTGCACTCGAAACTGCTCGTGGTAGACCGTCGCCTCACGGCCATCGGGTCGATGAACCTGGACCCACGCTCGCAGCGGCAAAACACCGAGGTCGCACTGCTCATCGTGAGCAGCGAACTCGCACAGCGGGCCACCACACGCATCGAACCCGCCCTGCTGGAGCAGGCCTGGCGCGTCGAGCTGACCGGCCAGGGCCTGCTCTGGCGTGCACCGCTGGGTAGCGGCCTGCCCGACGCCACGAGCGAGCCCGACGCCAGCCTGCCGCTGCGCCTGCTGCTTAAGCTACTGGGGCCGCTGGCGCCAGACCACCTGCTGTAGCCGCTGCGCCTGCGGTTCTCTCGACCCAGGCCGTGATCTCGCGCTGGTCAGTGATCGTGCGCACGTGCTGGTAGGCCTGCTCGGCCTCGGGAAAGCGCCGGCGCAGCAGGTTCAGCCACTGCTTGAGGCGCCCCGCACGCTGGTTCGGCGCCAGGCCCTCGCAGACCATCTCCCAGAAGCGCGCGAGATGCGGCACAAGCGCAGGCCACACCAGTTCGTCACTTCCGGGCCTGCCCGCATCGGCCGCGCGGATGGCCCGGGCCAGGCCTGGGTCGGCCACCGCGCCACGGCCCAGCATGAGCGCGGAGCAGCCCGAGAGCGCACGGCAGCGCAGCGCGTCCTGCACCGTCCAGATCTCGCCGTTGGCCACCACAGGAACGCGCACCGCCTCGCGGATCGCGGGGATCAGCTCCCAGTACGCGGGCGGGCGGTATCCGTCGGCCTTGGTGCGCGCATGCACCACGAGTTCGCAGGCACCGCCGGACTGCATCGCAAGCGCGCAGTCGAGCGCCTGCGACGTGTCGTTGTAGCCCAGGCGCATCTTGGCGGAGACGGGCAGGTGCGCGGGCACGGCGCGGCGCACCGCGCCCACCACGGCCGCGAT
>JASLFM010000108.1 GCA_030150585.1 Acidovorax sp. | reverse complement strand
CGAGGGCGAACTGCAGCCGCTCCCAGAGCGCGCGGCGGTTGGCCGCGTCCTCGAGCACGCGCGCCTTGCAATGCTCGAGCCCGGCGCGCGCCACGTAGTGCACCGTGCGTTCCAGGTACCAGCCTTCCTCGCGGTAGAGCTGCAGGAAGGCGGCCGACATCTCGAGCACTTCCTCGTGCGTCCGCACCTTGCAGAAAAACTGCGCCACGTCGGTCTTGATTCCACCGTTCCCCGCGACGTAGATCTCCCAGCCCGAGTCGACGCCGATGATTCCGACGTCCTTGATGCCGCTCTCGGCACAGTTGCGCGGGCAGCCGCTGACGGCGAACTTGACCTTGTGCGGCGCGTACATGCCCACAAAAGCGCGCTCCAGATCCTTGCCGAGCTGCGTGCTGTCCTGCGTGCCCATGCGGCACCACTCCGACCCGACGCAGGTCTTCACGGTGCGCAGGGCCTTGGCGTAGGCGTGGCCGCTGGGCATGCCGATGTCGCGCCAGACGGCCTGCAGGTCTTCCTTCTTCACGCCCAGCAGGTCGATGCGCTGGCCGCCCGTGACCTTGACGGTGGGGATCCTGTACTTGTCCACCGCGTCGGCGATGCGGCGCAGCTCGTTGGCCGTGGTTTCGCCGCCCCACATGCGCGGGATCACGCTGTAGGTCCCGTCCTTCTGGATGTTGGCGTGGCTGCGTTCGTTGATGAAGCGGCTCTGCGGGTCGTCCTTGGCCTCCTTGGGCCAGGTGCTGATGAGGTAGTAGTTGACGGCCGGGCGGCAGGTGGCGCACCCGTTGGGCGTCCTCCACTCCATGAACCGGAACACATCCGCGATGGTGAGCAGCCGGTGCTCGCGGATCGCGTCGCGCACGGCCTGGTGGCCGTGGTCGGTGCAGCCGCACAGGGCACGGGTCCTGGGCGTGGCCGAGTAGTCGCCGCCGGCTGTGAACATGATGATCTGCTCCACCAGGCCCGTGCACGAGCCGCAGCTCGCGCTGGCCTTAGTGTGCTTGCGCACCTCGTCGAGCGTGAACAGGCCCTTGTCCTTGATGGCCTTGCAGATCGCCCCCTTGGTCACACCGTTGCAGCCGCAGACCTCGTCGCAGTCCTGCATGGCCGCGGCCTTGCTGTGGCCCTGGTGGCCCGCGTCGCCGATGTTGCTCTCGCCGAACATGAGCTTGTCGCGGATGTCGCCGATGGCGCGGCCGTCGCGCAGCAGCTTGAAGTACCAGCTGCCGTCCACCGTGTCGCCGTAGAGGCATGCGCCCACGAGCCTGTCGTCCTTGAGCACGAGCTTCTTGTACACGCCGCCGCCGTCGGCATACGGGTCGCTCAGCACGATCTCCTCCGTGCCCTCTCCGCCCTGGAAGTCGCCCGCGCTGAACAGGTCGATGCCCGTAACCTTGAGCTTGGTCGACGTGAGCGAGCCCTGGTAGCGGCCGATGCCGAACTCGGCCAGGTGGTTGGCCAGGACCTTGCCCTGCTCGAACAGTGGCGCCACCAGTCCGTAGGCGATGCCCCGGTGCGCGGCGCATTCGCCCACGGCATAGATGCGTGCGTCGGTGGTGGTCTGCAGCGTGTCGCTGACCACGATGCCGCGGTTCACGTGCAAGCGCATCTTCTCGGCGAGCCGCGTGTTGGGGCGGATGCCCACGGCCATCACCACGAGCTGCGCGGGCACCTCCGTGCCGTCCTTGAACCGCACGGCGGCCACGCGCCCACTCTGGCCGCCCTTGGCGTCGCCCAAAAGTTCCTGTGTCTGCGCATTCATGAGGAACCGCATGCCGCGCTCCTGCAACGATTTCTGCAGCATCCTGCCCGCGACGTCGTCAAGCTGGCGCTCCATGAGCCAGTCGCCCGCGTGCACCACACTCACCTGCATGCCGCGCTTCATGAGGCCGTTGGCCGCCTCCAGCCCGAGCAGGCCGCCGCCGATGACCACGGCGCTCTGGTAGGTGGCGGCCGCGTCGATCATGGCCTGGGTGTCGGCGATGTCGCGGTAGGCGAGCACGCCCTCCAGGTCCTTGCCGGGGATGGGCAGGATGAAGGGGTTGGAGCCTGTGGCGAGGATCAGCCGGTCGTACCCGGCGCTGACGGGCTCGCCCGCCGCGTTGGTGGCATGGACCACGCGGCGCATGCGGTCCACGTCGTGCACGGTACAGCCCGCGTGCAGCGTGATGCCGTTGTCCGTGTACCAGGACCAGTCGTTGAGGATGATCTCGTCGATCGTCTGTTCGCCTGCCAGCACGGGCGACAGGAGGATGCGGTTGTAGTTGGGGTGCGGCTCGGCGCCGAACACCGTGATGTCGTAGAGATCGGGTGCGATCTTGAGCAGCTCTTCGAGCGTGCGCACGCCTGCCATGCCGTTGCCCACCATCACGAGCCTGGACTTTTTCATCGGGACCCCCTAAGAACCTTGCAAAGCCGTTGAAAAACAAAAAAGGCGCCCTCACGGAGCGCGGCCTGTGCCTGCGCTCGTGGGGACGCCTTCGTCCTGGGTGTTGGTCCGCCATTGCACCGCCACCTTGTGGCCTGCCTTGGCCACACATCACACTAAGCAAGCGCCATGCCAGGACTTTGGTGCATGCCGGGGGGCGCCAGCGTGCGCAAACGGTCCGTATTGGTGCGGTGTGGGCCGGTGTGGTGTTGGGGCCGAGCCACGGAGTGGGGGCTGCAAGATAAATGTTTCAAAGGTGAAATCTTGCGTCTAACATGTGCCGTGCGCCGATAGAGGTTGGGAGGGAGGCCCATCGGCATGGCTTGAGAGATTTTTCTTCTTGAGGGGTGACCTATGAGAGTGAATCTGCCAGTCAGTACGCAGGAGTACCAGTTCCCCAAGGGCCAGACGCTGGTGTCCACTACCGACCTTAAGGGCCGCATCCTCTACTGCAACCCGATGTTCATCGAGGTCAGCGGCTACGAGCGAGAGGAACTGCTGGGCCAGCCCCACAACATGATCCGGCACCCCGACATGCCCGAAGAGGCCTTCCGCGACATGTGGGAGACCATCGCGGGCGGGCTGCCCTGGTCCGCGCCCGTGAAGAACCGGCGCAAGAACGGCGACTTCTACTGGGTGATGGCCAACGTCACCCCGCTCATGGAGGGCGACCAGCCCTCGGGTTACATGTCGGTGCGCACCGAGGCCACGCGCGAGCAGATCCAGGCGGCCGAGCGCCTGTACCAGACCATGCGCGCCGAGAAAGAAGCAGGCCGCAAGGTGCACGTGCTGCGCGCGGGCCACCTCGCCATCGACAACTTTTGGGGCCGCGCGCGGGACATGCTGAGCCTGGGCCTGGCGGGCAAGCTGGTGCTCATCTTCCTGCTGGTGCTGGCCGCGGCGTTCGTTGCGGCCCTTGTGGGCGGGCAGGTGCTGGGCCTGTGGGCCGGCCTGGCTTGGGCGGCGGCGGCCGTGGTCACCTGCGTGGCGGCTGGCTGCGCCTACCGGCTCACCGTGGCGCCGCTCGCCCAGATGGTGCGGCTGGCCAACCGGCTCGCTGCAGGCGACCTCACGCAGAGCATCCGCGTCACGCGCAAAGGCGTGGTGGGCGATCTCGAGAAGGCGCTGAGCCAGCTCAACGTCAACCTGCTGTCCATCGTGCGCGACGCGCGCGACGAGAGCGACAAAATGCGCGTCTCCACGCGCGAGATCGCCCAGGGCAACCAGGACCTGTCCTCACGCACCGAAACGCAGGCCAGCAACCTGCAGCAGACCGCCGCGTCGATGGAGGAAATCACCGGTACCGTCAAGCACACGGCAGACTCGGCGCACCAGGCCACCGAACTGGCCACGCAGGCGACCCAGGTGGCCGAGCGCAGCAGCGGCGCCGTGGATGGCGTGGCCGAGACCATGAAGCAGATCCAGGCCGCATCGGGCCGCATCGGCGAGATCACCCAGCTCATCGACAGCATCGCGTTCCAGACCAACATCCTCGCGCTCAACGCGGCCGTGGAGGCCGCGCGTGCGGGTGACCAGGGGCGTGGCTTCGCCGTGGTGGCGGCCGAGGTGCGCAGCCTCTCACACCGCACGCTGGCAGCGGCCAAGGAGATCCGGCAGCTCATCGACGATTCGGCCGCGAAAGTGCAGGAAGGCAACCAGAAGACCGACGTGGCGCAGAAGACCATGAGCGAGTCGCTCGATCTCGTGCGCCGCGTGAACGTGCTCATCGGCGAAATCCACAGTGCGTCCAATGAGCAACTCAGCGGCATCTCGCAGGTCAATGCGGCCGTGGCGCACTTGGACACCATCACGCAGCAGAACGCGGCACTGGTGGAGCAGAACGCGGCGTCGGCCATGGCTCTGCAGGTGCAGGCCCAGACCGTGGCCGAAACGGTGCAGGTGTTCCGCCTTGATGCCGTGCCCCGCGCGGCTGCCCCGGGCGCGGTGGACCTGCGCCGCACGATGAAGGCCCAGGCGCGCGTGCAAGGCAGCGCGCCGCACGCGCTGAGCGCCGCCTGACGCGGCCGGGAGGAGCGGAAAACATCGTTAACAGCATGGCGTGCCGGTGCAGGGCTACCATGCGGTTTTGACGACCGGGTGCCCGGTGTGAAGGAACGACCATGAATGCCCATTCCTCCTTGGCCGACGAACTGATGGCGCACCTGCAAGGTGCGCCCCTGCAGCAGATGGCCGACCAGCTCGGCGCCAGCCCCGAGCAGACGGAGAGCGCGGTGAGCGCAGCCCTGCCCATGCTGCTGGGCTCGCTGGGGCGCAACGCGGCCGAGCCCCAGGGCGCAGCGGATCTTTTCGGCGCCTTGCAGCGCGACCATGGCAGCGGCGCGGGGCTGGACCTGGGGGGGCTACTGGGCTCGCTGCTTGGTGGTGGCGCGGGCAATGCGGGCGGGGGGCAGCCCGATGGCGCGGCCATCCTGGGCCACATCTTTGGCGGCAACCAGCAGCGTGCGGAGGAAGGGCTGGGCCAGGCCACGGGCCTGGGCGGCGTCAACGCGGGCCAGTTGCTGCAGATGCTCGCGCCCCTGGTCATGTCGTTCCTGGCCCACCGCGTGAACACGGGTGGCATGGACGCGGGCGACCTCGGCCAGGCCCTGGGGCAGGAACACGCGCGGGCCCAGGAGCAGGGCGGCATTGGTGGCGGCTTGCTGGGCAGCTTGTTCGGCCAGGGAGGCGCCGGCGCAGGGCTGTCCGAGCTGATCCAGATCGGTGGCAGCCTGCTGGGCGGGCGGCGCTGAGTAAGTTTTTGTTCCATGCAGGGCGATGGCGGTGAAAGCCTCCATCGCCCTGTTGCATTCCGGGTGGGGTTCGGTTGACACTAGGACCGAATTCTTTCGGGAGGCCCCAATGACATCTGTCGCAGACATCCTCAAGTCCAAGGCCGAGAGCGCAGTGCACACCATAGCGCCCACCGATTCGGTGTTTGATGCGTTGCGGCGCATGGCCGACAAGGGCATCGGCGCGCTGCTCGTGACCGAAGGCGAGGCCATCGTGGGCATCGTCACCGAGCGCGACTACGCACGCAAGATCGCGCTGCTGGGCCGTACCTCGGCTGCCACGCTGGTGCGCGACGTGATGACCCGCGACGTGCTTTTCGTGCGCCCGTCCCAGTCGAGCCAGGAGTGCATGGCGCTCATGACCGAGAACCGCCTGCGCCACCTGCCCGTGGTGAACGACGAGGGCCGCCTTGTCGGGCTCATCTCCATCGGAGACCTGGTCAAGGACATCATCTCCGAGCAGAAATTCATCATCGAGCAGCTCGAGCACTACATCACGGGCGGCGGGCGCTGAAGGCCCGCCCTCCCGTCAGGCCGCCTTCTCCACGTGCGCTTGGCGCGTGTAGAGGAAGTCGATCACGGCCTTGCGCGCGTGCAGGTAGCGCGGGTCCTCGGCCAGCGCCACGCGGTGGCGCGGGCGCGCCAGGTCCACGTGCAGCACCTCGCCGATGGTGGCGGCCGGGCCGTTGGTCATCATCACGATCTTGTCGGACAGCAGCACGGCCTCGTCCACGTCGTGGGTGACCATGACCACGGTGCTCTGCGTGCGCGCCACGATCTCCAGCAGCTCGTCCTGCAGCTTGGCGCGCGTGAGCGCGTCCAGGGCGCCGAAGGGCTCGTCCATGAGCAGT
>JASLFM010000095.1 GCA_030150585.1 Acidovorax sp. | reverse complement strand
GGGCAGGACAGGGTAAGAATGTAGGCTTGGGTCATGGCTGCGGATTGTCGCAGCACGCAAAGGCCCCTGTTGGAGTGAACATTGGACAGTGAAGTCAGACCATCGCCGTCCGATAAGGGGCCGGCACAGGCGCTGCGCCCGCTGCGGGCCGACGAACGCTTGCGCCTGGCGGCCACCGTGGTGGACAACACCAGCGAGGGCGTGGTGGTGACCGATGCGCACAGCCGCATTCTCTCCGTCAATGCCGCCTTCACGCGCCTCATGGGCTATGCCGAGGACGAGCTGCTGGGCCTCACGCCGCGCGTGTTCAAGTCGGGCCGGCACGACCAGGCGTTCTACGAGGCCATGTGGGAGCGCCTGCGCCGCACGGGCCACTGGCAGGGCGAGATCTGGAACCGGCGCAAGAACGGGGAGGTCTTTCCTGAGCGCATGTCGCTGTCGGCCGTGAGCGGCGCGGATGGCGCCGTGACGCATTACGTGTGCATCTTCACCGACATCTCCGAGGAGAAAGCCCAGCGCCAGCGCCTCGAGTTCCTTGCGCACAACGACCCGCTCACGGGGCTGGTCAACCGCGCCCGGTTCGGCCAGCAGCTCGAGGAGGCCGTGCGGCAGGCGCAGGCGTGCGGCGAGCGGCTCGCGGTGCTGCTGCTCAACCTCGACCGCTTCAAGGACGTGAACGACAGCTACGGCCATGCCGTGGGCGACGAGGTGCTCAAGCACATCGCGCGCCAGGCGCGGGCCGCGGTGCGGCCTGGCGACTTGTTGGGCCGCATGGCAGGCGACGAGCTGGTGGTGCTCGCGCGCGATCTGGAGAACGAGGCCGGCGCGGAGGCCGTGGCGCACGAACTCATCGCCGCCGTGGCCGAGCCCTGGCGCTCCCCCGAGGGGCTGGCCGTGGTGGCGGGTGCGAGCGTGGGCATCTGCCTCTTTCCCGACCATGCACAGACCGCGCAATTGCTGCAGCAGGGCGCGCATGCCGCCGTCTACGCGGCCAAGGCGCGCGGGCGCGGTGCCTGGTGCTTCTTCCATGAAGACATGACCCTGGCCGCACGGGAGCGCCTGGCCATGGAAGCGCGCTTGCGCCAGGCGCTTGTGCGCGGCGACCTGCGCCTGTACTACCAGCCCCAGGTGGACATCGCCACGGGCCGCATCGTCGGCGCCGAGGCGCTGGTGCGCTGGCTCGACCCCGAAAAGGGCCTGATCCCGCCCGCGCGCTTCATTCCGGTGGCCGAGTCCTCGGGCGTGATCGGCCCGCTCGGGGCATGGGTCATGCGCGAGGCCTGCCGCCAGGGCCAGCGCTGGCGCGAGGCCGGGTTGCCCGAGCTCACGCTGGCCGTCAACGTTTCGCCGCGCCAGTTCCACGTGACCGATGTGGCGGGCTGCGCGGCCTCGGCGCTGGCCGAGAGCGGGTACCCGGCCCACCGGCTGGAACTGGAGCTCACCGAGACCGCGCTCGCCGAGCGCCCCGAGGAAGTCCGCCAGGTGCTGCTGCGCCTGCAGGCGCTCGGCGTGCGCATGGCGGTGGACGATTTCGGCACGGGCTACTCGTCGCTGGCGCACCTCAAGCGCTTCCCGATCGATCTGCTCAAGATCGACCAGGGTTTCATCCGCGACATTCCGCGCAGCGGCGACGACATGGCCATCAGCGCGGCCATCATCGCCATGGGCCACAGCCTGGGCCTGCAGGTGCTGGCCGAGGGGGTGGAGACGGCCGAGCAGCTCGCCTTTCTGCGCGAGCGCGGCTGCGACCGCTACCAGGGCTACCTGTGCAGCCGGCCGCTGCCCGTGCAGGAGTTCACGGCGCTGCTGCAGGCGCAGGCGCGGGGGTAGGCCCGAAGCGCCCCGTCGCGCGCAGCTCCGCGCAATGGTCGCGCTCGGGCAGCGCGGGCGTGGCGTGGATGTGGTTTGCTTCTTTTTCGATAGCTTCCTGCGCCTGCCCCGCCTGCGCTATCGCCACTTTGTAGTCCAGGCCCGCGGGCAGCCAGGTGGGCACGCCCACACTGCGCTGCACGTGGCCCTGGCCCGCCACCAGCACGACGGTCTGGCCGGGGTGCAGCGCCTGCAGGGCGGCGCGGGCCAGGCTCGCGTCGCGCGCGAGCTGCACGCGCGCCATGGGGGCGATCTGGCGCTCGGGCAGCAGGCCGCAGTGGCCCGTGCGCAGCGCCGCGTACTGGCGCTCGAGCGCTGGTGCGGGCAGGTGGGTGTCGAACGCCGTGTCCTGCATGGCCGCGCGCAGGCCGTCCTGCGGCAGGTTGCCGCCGCGCACGGGCACGCCCGCGCGCACGGCGGCCATCACCACGGGGCCGTACTGGGCCCAGGGCCAGGCCGCGTCGCTCCAGCGCAGCGCCTGGCGGGCCTGCTCCTCGGTGGCGTCCGCCGGCAGGCCGTCGGTGCCCCGGCCCGCTTCGGCCATTTCGATCACCACGGCCGCGAGCCGCCCGCGCTCGGCGAGCCACTGCACGGTGGCCTGCTCCCACTGCTGGTGCTCGCGCGCGTCGTGCTGCTCGCCCAGCAGCAGCAGGTCGGCGGGCAGCAGTGCGGAGAGCCGGGCGGGCCAGCCGGTGGCGGGTGCCGGTGCGGCGCAGCCCGCGGCCGACACGGCCAGGGCGCAGGCGAGGCAGAGGAGGGAGGATCGCATGGTGCAATGCTACGCCGGCTGAAATTGATGCAGATCAAGACGTGCGGATCCCCTGCTTCCTACACTGCGGAGCATGCGCAAGAAGCCTTCGCTGTCGACCAAGCTGCTGGCCATGGGTGCGGGCTTCCTGCTGGTGGCGCTCGTGTCCATCGGGCTCACGCTGTGGGTGACCTGGCAGCTTGAAGGCGGCGCGGCCGCCGTGAACGAGGCTGGCCGCCTGCGCATGAACATGCTGCGCATGGTGCTGGCGCAACAGAACGAAGCGCCCGAGGAACTGGCCGCGCGCGAGCGGCAGTTCGACGCGAGCCTGGAGCTGCTGCGCACGGGCGATCCCGCGCGCCCGCTGTTCGTCCCCTGGAGCCGCGACACGCGCGAGCGCTTCGACCGCGTGCGTGCCGAGTGGCAGGCCCTGCGTTTGCAGCAGCCGGGTTCTGCCGCCGTGCCCGAGGGGGCGCAGGCCGTGGCGCGGGCCGATGCCTTCGTGCACCAGGTCGACG
>JASLFM010000069.1 GCA_030150585.1 Acidovorax sp. | reverse complement strand
GCGTCGCGCGCGGCCGCGCCGGTATCGAGCTTGGCCACGATTTCACCCAGCTCCATGCGCCCCTGGCCGAAGTGCTGGCCGTTGAGGTACACGGTGGGCACGCCCATGATCTCGCGCGCCTCGATTTCGTTCTGGAACACGCCGCCGTCGATGGCCGTGTGCGTGATGCGCGGGTTGAGCACGCTCATGAGGTTGAGCGCCTGCACCACGTCCGGGCAGTTGTGGCAGGTGAGCGAGTAGTAAGTCTCGAAGTGATAGTCGCCGTCGAGGTTGCGTACCTGCTCCAGCAGGTCGGCCGCTTCCTTGCTCGGGTGGCCGCCCACCTGCAGCAGGGCCAGTACCAGCGAGGTGAATTCATGCCCCAGCGGCACGCCCGCGAAGCGCACGCCCGTGTCCGTACCGGGGTTGGTGATCAGGAAGGAGGGCTTGCGTACGTCGGCGTCGTTCTTCTCGACCACGGTGATCTTGTCGGACTGCGCGCGGATGTCCTCCAACAGTTCGCGCAGCTCGCGCGACGTGGCCCCGTCGTCCAGCGTGGCCACGAGCTCCACCGGCTTTTGCAGGCGCTCCAGATAGGCTTTCAGTTGGGCTTTGAGGGTGTCGTCGAGCATGGCGGAAATCCTTGTCCGGTGGAAATTCAGGGAAAAAAAAGCCCGGGCGCCAGGCACCCGGGCGTCTTCAACAGGTCAACTGTGAATGTGCGGCGCCTGGGCGCTCAGATCTTGCCAACCAGGTCCAGCGAAGGCGTGATGGTCTTGGCGCCTTCGTTCCACTTGGCGGGGCACACCTGGCCGGGGTGGCTGGCCACGTACTGCGCGGCCTTGAGCTTGCGCACGGTTTCCTTCACGTCACGGGCGATGGCGTTGTCGTGCACTTCCATGGTCTTGATCACGCCATCGGGGTTGATGATGAACGTGCCGCGCAGGGCCAGGCCTTCTTCGGGGATGTGCACGCCGAAGGCGTTGGTGAGCTGGTGCGTGGGGTCGCCGACCAGGGGGAACTTGGCCTTGCCCACGGCGTCGGACGTCTCGTGCCACACCTTGTGGGAGAAGTGCGTGTCGGTGGTCACGATGTAGACCTCGGCGCCGGCCTTCTGGAACTCGGCGTAGTTGTCGGCCGCGTCTTCGATCTCGGTGGGGCAGTTGAAGGTGAAGGCGGCCGGCATGAAGATCAGCACGGACCACTTGCCCTTCAGGCTGGCTTCGGTCACTTCGATGAACTCGCCCTTGCCGCTGCGGTTCACGAAAGCGGTGGTCTTGAAGGGTTGCACTTGCGTATTGATCAGGGACATTGCTGCTTCCTTTGTGGTGGGTTAGCTGAACACAGGACTGAAGTCTAGACCCTCCAGAGCAATCAATCCAATTAATTGACTTGATTCAATCAATTAACTATTACTATTCTACGACAATGCGAACGCAACTCAGCATCAAACCCAGACCGACCAGCACGGTAGGGGCTTGCTTGTCAGTGCCACGGCACGCCCCCACAATCGGGCAGCCACCACCAACGATAAGGAGCCCCCGATGAAAGGCGACGCGCAAGTCATTGCCCACCTGCAGGCCCAGCTCAAGAACGAGCTCACGGCCATCAACCAGTACTTCCTGCACTACCGCATGCTCAAGCACTGGGGCTTCGACAAGCTGGCCAAGAAGGAGTATTCCGAATCCATCGGCGAGATGAAGCATGCCGACTGGATCATGGACCGTATCTTCGTGCTCGACGGTCTGCCCAACCTGCAGGACCTGGGCAAGCTCCAGGTCGGCGAGGACGTGCCCGAGATCCTGGCCTGCGACCTGCGCTCCGAACAGGGCGCGCAGGCCACCATCAAGGAAGGCATCGCCTACTGCGAATCGGTGCGCGACTACGTCTCGCGCGACCTGCTCCAGAAGATTCTGGACGACACCGAGGAGCACATCGACTTCCTCGAGACCCAGATCGACCTCATCGGCAAGGTCGGCCTGCCGAACTACCTGCAGTCGCAAATGGGCGAGGCCGACGACTGAGTCCCCCTTCCCCCAGTCAAGCGGGCCTCGGCCCGCTTTTTTCATGGCTGCGCCAACACCTTGCAACAAATTACTTGAGAATCATTATCATTCGTATGCAATAATGCTTTTCCAGCCAGCATGGAGACACCCTTCAGCCAGCCGAAGTCCTCTCGCTGACTGGAGTTTCCATGCTGCGCTGCTGCGCCCACGTCCGTCCTGACCCCTGCTGCGCTTGCACGCACTCCCCGTGCCGGGGCCAGCCATGAAGACCGATCGCGTGGATGGGCGCTATCGCGCCGCCGTGGCCTTGCGCGCGCTGGCGGCGGTGCTCGGTGGCTATTGGCTTGCATCGGCAAGTACTGCGGCGCTGGCCCTGGCGCTGGCCCAAGCCCTGCCCCGGATCGAAGCCGTCCTCTGGGCCACCCTGCTGTCGTGGCTGGTCTATGCGCTGAGCGCAGGCTGGGCCTTCTGGGCACGCAGTACCTGGCGGGCCTGGGCCGGCATCGCGCTGCCTGCCACCGCGCTGAGCCTGGCCGCCATGGCGCCCCGCTGGCTGGAGGGCCTGCGATGAGCGCCAGCCCCCCTTCGAGGCGCGAGGGCTTTCGCCAGGCCATGTCATGGCTGCACACCTGGGCCGGCCTGGTGCTGGGCTGGCTGCTGTTCGCGATCTTTCTGACGGGCACGCTGTCGTTTTTCCGGGCTGAATTCAATCGCTGGATGCAGCCCGAACTGCACGGCCTGCCACCCGCGCACCCGGGCATTGCCGAGCGCGCGCAAGAAGCGCTGCGCCGCGAGGCGCCCGGCGTGACCCAGTGGATCATGCGCCTGCCCGACGAGCGCCAGCCCTGGGTCACCATGCTGTGGCGCGGGACGGACAAAGGGCGCTTCCAGACACTGCACATGGACCCGCGGACGGGCGACGTTCTGCGCCCGCGCGAGACCATGGGCGGCGAGTTCTTCTACCGCTTTCACTTCGAGCTGCGCACCGCCCAGAACGGCCGCTGGGCCCTCCAGGGCCGGTGGATCGTGGGCGCGGCCACGATGCTGATGTTCGTCGCGCTGCTCACCGGCGTGGTCACGCACCGCCGCATCTTCAAGGATTTCTTCACCTTCCGCCCGGCCAAAGGCGGACAGCGCGCCTGGCTCGACGCGCACAACGTCTCGGGTGTCCTTGTGCTGCCCTTCTATCTGCTGATCACGCTCAGCGGGCTCATGATCCTGCACTCGCTCTACATGCCCGCCGGCATCGCGGCCGTGTACCGGCAACCGCAGGGCACGGATTCGCAGGCCTACTTCGCCGACCTCCTGGGCGACCCCATGGGCCGGCGCGACGCGCGCCGCGCGACCGGCGAGCGCGTGGCCCCGCTACCGGCCATGCTGCTCGGCCCCATGGTGGAGAACGCCCGCGCCGAATGGCGAGGCGGGCGCATCGGCACCCTCAGCGCACGCCGCGATGGGGAAACGGTAGTGCTCGAAGTGGCGCGCCACGATGGCGACCGCCTTCAGTACCGCCCGGCGCGCCTGCGCTTCGATGGCATCACGGGCCAACGCCTGGGCCTGGCCGACCCGCAAGGCCCGGCCGTACGGACCTACGGCGTACTCTACGGCCTGCACATGGCGCGCTTCGCAGGCCACAGCATGCGCTGGGTATTGTTCGGCTTCGGCCTGCTCGGCAGCCTCATGATTGCCACCGGCCTGGTGCTGTGGGTCGTCAAGCGCCAGGCCACATCGCAGCGCCAGGCAGCAGCCGGAAAGCTCCCGCGTGGCGAACGCCTCGTGGCCACGCTCAATATCGCGGTCCTCGCGGGCCTGCCGCCGGCCGTCGGCGTGTACCTGGCAGCCAACCGGCTGCTGCCAACAGACCTCGCCACCCGGGCCGATGCGGAGCTGCTGTGCTTCTTTTCGGCCTGGGGCCTCGCGCTGCTGGCCGCCGCGTTGTGGCCTGACCGCCGCGGCTGGACGCTGCTGCTCGCGCTGGCGGGCGCCGTGTTCGCCACGCTGCCGCTGCTCAACGCGCTCACCACCGGCACGCACCTGGGCGTCACCCTGCCGGCGGGCGAGTGGGCCTGGGCTGGCATGGACCTGGCGTTTCTCGCCACCGGCTCACTGCTGGGCGGCCTGGCTTGGCGCCTTCGCCCCGGCCGTTTGGCCGCGCCACGCGCTGCCGTGCGGACCGCTCCCCCCGGCACCAGCGCATCACGCCAGGGAGCCTGAGCCATGCCCGAGCTGCTGCTGTGTTTCGCCGGCTGGTCCGGTATCGCGCTGGGCATGGACCGCCACTGTGAGGGCGCCTGGGCGAACGGGGGCACACCCCAGCGCCTGCGCCTGCTGCGCCGGGCGGGTGCGGCCCTGCTCGCGCTGTCGCTGCTGCTGGCCGTGGGCCGGCCCGGTGCGCCCGCGGCGGCGCTCGGCGCGGTGTGGTGGGCCGCGGCCTTGTCCGCCTCCGCAGTGGCCGTCACGGCCGCCGCAACCTGGCTGCCGCGCCGCCTGCCCGTGCTCGCGCTGCTGGCGCTGGCCGCGGCGTTCGCGCCGTGGCCAGCGCCCTGACCCCCTCCCCTGCTTCTTTTCTTCCTCAGGAATTTCCATGCGCCTTCACCGCCCCACCGCCCTGGCCGCGGCCATCGCCGCCCTGTGCGCATCCGCCTTCGCGCAAACCAGCGGCAGCAGCCCCATCCTGGGAGAGGTCACCGTCCAGGAATCGGCTGGCGAGGCCTATTCGCCCGCGCTCTCCAGCACGGCCACCAAGGGGAGCGCGCCGCTGCGCGACGTGCCCCAAGCGGTGAACGTGGTGCCCGGCCAGTTGCTGCGGGACCAGGGCGCGCGCTCCCTGGAAGACGCGTTGCGCAACGTGCCCGGCGTGGCCATGAGCACGGGCGACGGCCAGCGCGACCAGGTGGTGATCCGCGGCTTTACGGCCATCGCCGACCAGTTCGTGGACGGCGTGCGCGACGACGCGCTGTATTTCCGTGACCTCGTGGACATCGAGCGCGTGGAAGTGCTCAAGGGCCCGGCCGCCGTGCTCTATGGCCGCGGCTCGTCGGGCGGCCTCATCAACCGCGTAACCAAGAAGCCCCGCTGGGACCGCACGGGCGGCGAGGCCGCGCTCACCGTGGGCAGCTTCGACCTGCGCCGCGCCACGGCCGATCTGAACGTGGTCATGAGCGACACGGCCGCCTTCCGGCTCAACGCCGCCATGGAGGATTCGGGCAGCTACCGCGACCAGCAGTTCGTGAAGCGCCACCACTTCGCGCCCACGCTCGCACTCAAGCTCGCGCCCGAGACGCAGTTGCTGCTGCAGTACACCCATGCGCGCGACGAACGCCTTACCGACTTCGGCATTCCCGCGTTCAATGGCCGCCCTGTCAACGTGCCCGTGGGCACCTACTACGGATCGTCGAACGCCTCGCGCGACGACACCACCACGAGCCAGATGCAGGCCTTAACGGCCACGCTGAACCACCGTTTCAACGCAGACTGGTCACTGCGCAACGTCACGCGCGTGTACGACTACACGCTGGACCGCTACAACACCCTGCCCGGTGGGACGACGGACCCGGTCACGCTCACCGTGGGCCGCACGCGCTCGTTCATCCTGCGCGACGAGCAGGGCCTGTTCAACCAGACCGACGTGACCTGGCGCAGCCGCCTGGGCGGCCTGCGGCAGGAATGGCTCATGGGCATGGAACTGGGCCGGCAGAAGAAACGCGCCGAGTCGGTCTCGGGCGGCGCCGACCGCGTGCCGCTGTTCGACCCCAGCGGCCGCCCCGCGCCCACCATTCCCGCCGCGGGCTACAACGCCGATAGCGCGATCCCCAGCCACACCACGCAGGACACGGTCGCGCTCTACTGGCAGAACCAGATCACGCTCGCGCCGCAGTGGAAGGCCTTGGTGGGCGCACGCTACGACGTATTCGGCCAGTCC
>JASLFM010000034.1 GCA_030150585.1 Acidovorax sp. | reverse complement strand
CCCAGCGCGGCGGTGAGCACGCCCACGGGCAGCTCCTGCGGCGCGATCACCCAGCGCGCCAGGATGTCGGCCGCCAGCAGCAGCACCGCGCCCATGAGGCTGGACAGCCACACGTGCCACTGGTGCGTGACGCGCGCGATGGAGCGCACGAGGTGCGGCGCCGCCAGCCCCACGAAGGCGATGAGCCCGGTGTGCGCCACGGCCAGTCCCGTGGCCAGCGCCAGCGCGGCCACCAGGCCCGCGCGCATGGGCAGCAGGGGCAAGCCCAGGCTGGCGGCCGTGGCCTCGCCGAGCATCAGGCCGTCGAGCAGGCGCGACAGGGCCCAGGCCGCGCCCGCGCACAGCGCCCAGCCGGCGGCCATGAGCGTGCAGGCCTGCCAGCCCACGAAGGCGGAACTGCCCATGGTGAAGACCTGCATGGCCTCCAGGATGTTCGGCTTGGCAACCTGGATCAGGTCGCGCGCGGCGCCGAGCACCACGCCCACGATCACGCCCGCCAGCAGCAGGCGCAGCGTGTGCTGCACGCCGCGCGCCAGCACCAGCGTGAGCGCGACGCCGCAGGCCGCGCCCGCGAACGCCATGCCGGTCACGCCCAGGCGCGCCATCCAGCTCGCGGTGCTGGGCGATACGCCCAGCATGGCCATGGCCACGGCGCCGCCCAGCGCCGCGCCCGATGCGCTGCCCAGCAGGTAGGGGTCGGCCAGCGGGTTGCGGAACAGGCCCTGCGCGATGGAGCCCGCCAGCCCCAGCAGCGCGCCCGCGAGCCAGGCCCCGAGCGTGCGCGGCAGGCGGATGTCCCACACGATCTGCAGCGCGAGCGGGTCGCTGCCCATGTTCAGCACACTGCTCCAGCCCGTGCTGCCCACGCTGGCGCCAGCCAGCAGCAGCGCGGCGCTGGCCGCCAGCAGCCATGCGGCCAGGCCCGCCGCGCGGTGGCCTGAGCCGTGGACCAGGTCGTGGTGGGTGCTCATGGGTATTTGTCCGCCAGGCAGCGGGCCATGATGCGGGCGGCCTCGGCCATGCGCGGGCCGGGGCGCACGAGCACGTCGGACTCGTCGGGGCCGAACTCGCATACGCGCCCCCCCTTCACGGCCGCGAGGTTCTGCCAGCCCGGGTAGAGCACCGCGCGCTGCATGCTGCGATTGGAGATCATGATCAGGTCCGGGTTGGCGCGGAAGATGAACTCGGGGTTGAGCCGTGGGAAGGGCCCCAGGTGGGCGGGCACCACATTGCGCACGCCCAGGCGCGTCAGCGTCTCGCCGATGAACGACGGCACGCCCGCAGCGTAGGGCCCCCGGCTGACCTCAAAATACACGCGCACGCCGCGCGCCCGGGGCGGCAGCGACTGGGCGGCCGCCTGCACGGCGGCGTCGATCACGCGCCACACGCGCTGAGCGCCCTCCTCGGGCGGCACGGCGAACAGGTCGCCCAGCACGCCCAGCACGCGGCGCACGTCGGCATGGGTCTTGGGCTCCAGCGCCACCACCTTCACGCCGAGCGCCTCAAGGCGGTCGCTCACGCGGCTGCTGATGGACAGCAGCACCACGTCGGGCCGCAGGGCCACGACGGCCTCGATGTTCGGGTCCAGCCCGCCGCCCACCTGGGGCAGATGCCGCACGGACTCGGGCCAGTTGGAATAGCGGTCCACACCCACCAGCCGGTCGCAGCGCTGCAGCTCGCACACGCTCTCGGTGAGCGAGGGCAGCAGGCTCACCACGCGCCGCGGCGGCGCATCGAAGCGCAGCGTGCGGCCCCGGTCGTCGGTGACCTGCACGGGCTGGGCGCGCGCCAGACCCGCCATTAGCAGACCCAGCAGAACGATGAGGGCAAGCACCCAGAGGATGCGGCGCAAGGGGGTAGGTTTCATCGCGTTTTCAAAGTCAGCGGCAGCCCAGCGGCCATCAGGGTCACGCGCTCGCAAGCCTGGGCCGCCTGCTGGTTGAGCAGGCCCAGCGCATCGACGAAGGCGCGCACCTCCCGCCCGAGCGGGATGACGCCCAGGCCGATCTCGTTGCCCACCAGCACGATGGGGCCGGGAGAGGTTTCTATTGCTCTCAAAAAGTGAGCTGCTTGCACCTTCCAGCCGGGCGCTGGAGGCCGATTTGGCTCGTAATCAACGGCGGCAGGCATGAGCCAGTTGGTGAGCCACAGCGTGAGGCAGTCCACGACGATCAGCGTGCCGGCATCGCCGTGGCGCGCCAGCGCGCTGGCGAGGTCGCGCGGCTCTTCGACGGTGGCCAGGCCGGGCACGCGCTCGGCGCGGTCGCGCTGGTGGCGTGCGATGCGCTCCTGCATCTCGGTATCCCAGGGCTCGGCCGTGGCGATGAGCAGCGCACGGTGCGCGGGCGATTGCGCGAGCCATGCCCGCGCGAGCAGCTCCGCGCGGCGCGACTTGCCGCTCTTTTGGCCGCCCAGGATCAGCTCGCTACGCGCAATGTTCATGCCAGCTCCACCCCGAACAACGCCGCCGTGGCCCGCGGGCTGGAGGCAAACCACGCGTGGAAGTAGCTTGCCTGCAGGCTGCCGTGCCGGTACAGGGCTTCGCCCGCGCCGGGGGCCGGGGCTTCGCCGGGCCGCGCGGTGCGCGTGTGCACGCTGGCGGGGCTGTCACAGGTCGAGTAGTGGAAGGTGTGGCCGCGCAGGCAGCCCGCGTCCAGCGCAAGCTGCTGCGGCCCCAGCGCCGCCAGGCGGCGCTGCATGGTCACGCGGCCTGGCAACAGGCCCCACAGGGGCTGCTCGCAGCCGTCGGCCAGGGTGATCGATTCGCACAGCGCCATCATGCCGCCGCATTCTGCCCACAGCGGCCGGCCAGCCTCCATATGGGCCCGCAGGCTGGCCTGCATGCCGGTGTTGGCGGCAATACGCCCGGCGTGCAGTTCGGGGTAGCCGCCGGGCAGCCACACCGCGTCGCAGGGCGGCAAGGCCGTGTCGTGCAGCGGCGAGAAGTGCACAACGCGCGCGCCCAGGCGTTCGAGCGTCTGCAGGTTGGCGGGGTAGATGAAGCAGAAGGCTGCATCGCGCGCCACGGCCACGGTGCGGCCCGAGAGCAACGGCGGCACGTGCTCCACCTGCGGCGGCGGCGCGAAGTCCACGGCGAAGCGCTGCAGCCCTTGCATATCCATGCGGCCCAGCGGCGTGGCCGCAAGCGCGTCGGCCGCAGCGTCGAGGCGCCGCAGGGCATCGGGCAGCTCGTGCGCGGCCACCAGGCCCAGGTGGCGCTCGGGCAGCAGCCCGGGGGACGCATCGTCCAGCGCCACGCGCGGCAACGCGCCCAGCCAGTCGGCGGGGTCGGCCAGGCCCTGGCGCAGCATGTCGGCATGGCGCTCGCCCGCCACGCGGTTGGCCAGCACGCCAGCCCAGAGCAGGCCCGCGCGGAAGTGGCGCAGGCCGTAGACGATGGCGCCCATCGTGCCCGCCATGGCCGAGGCGTCGACCACGGCCAGCACGGGCAGGCCGAAGCGCTGCGCGAGGTCGGCCGCGCAGCCCTGGCCGTCGAACAGGCCCATCACGCCCTCGACGAGGACCAGGTCTGCCTCTTGCGCGGCCGCATGCAGGCGCGCGGCGCAGTCGGCCTCGCCGGTCATCCACAGGTCGAGCTGCTGCACGGGCGCGCCGCTGGCCAGTTCGTGCCAGTGCGGGTCGAGAAAATCAGGCCCGCACTTGAACACGCGCACGCGCCGCCCCTGGCGCGCGTGCAGGCGTGCCAGGGCCGCGGTCGCGGTGGTCTTGCCCTGCCCCGACGCGGGCGCGGCCACGACCAGGGCGGGGCAGCGTGCCGTACCGCTCATGCGCGCGGCCGCATCAGTTGGCCGGCGCCCACTTCAGGCCCACGAACAGCGTGCGGCCCGGCGTGGCATAGGTGCGCGCGAGCTGGTACTCCTTGTCGGCCAGGTTGTCCAGGCGCGCGATCAGCGTGTAGTCGCGCGCCAGGCGCGTGCTGGCGTACAGGTTGATGAGCGTGTAGCCGCCCAGCACGTTGGTGTTGGCCGCGTTGTCGTAGCGCTGGCCCGAGGCCTGCGCCTCCGCGCCCACGGTCCAGCCCGCCAGGCGCGTGTCGGCGCCCACGGTGGCATGGCGCTTGGCGCGGCGCGCGAGCAGGTTGCCGGTGTCCAGGTCCTTGGGGTTCTGCAAGTCGATCGAGCCGCGCAGCTGCACCGCGCCCAGGCGGTGCGAGCCGGCGATGGTCACGCCCTCGTACTGCGCGCGCGCCGTGTTGGCATAGCAGCCGAACGGCGAGGCACACGGGCCAGCACCGCCAAAGTTGATGAGGTTCTTCACGCGGTTGCGGTAGGCCACCACAGAGAAGCTGCTGTTCTTCTCGGCCCAGCGCAGGCCGATTTCAGCGTTGCGGCCCTCCTCGGGCTTGAGCCCCGCCTGGCCGTATTCGCTGAAGCGCTGGTAAAGCGTGGGCGCGCGGAAGGCCGTGCCCACCGCGACCGTGGCGCGCCATTGCGGCGCGAATGCGTAGCCGTACGAGGCACTGCCCGTATTCTGGCCGCCGAACTCGCTATCAGAGTCGTGGCGTACGTTGAGCTGCACCGTGTGGGCGCCCGCGTGGTAGCCCCAGCCCAGAGCCAGCGCGTCCTGCGAGCGGCTTCGGTCGATGGGGGCGTTGGTCAGGTGGTCCTCGCGGCGCTCCAGCGCGGCCGTGAGCTGGTGCGCTCCCAGACGCCACTCGTTCTGGAACAGGTAGCCGCGCAGCTCGGTGGTGGACAGGTAGGGCGACGGCGTGGTTTCGTAGCGGTCACGCGAATCGGTGATCGACAGGCGCGTCTTGTAGTCCGTGCTCCACTGTGCCTGCCAGTTCAGGCCCAGCGCGTGCAGGCGGTGCAGGTTGCGGTCGTCGTTGACGATCCCCTTGCTAGGCGTGTAGGTGCCGTCGTAGCCGCTGTTGAGGTCGTTGGCCAGCAGCGTGCCTTCGATGCGGTGCGCAGCGTTGATCTGCAGGCCCACGCGCGCGTTGGCGGCCGTGGAGCGGTAGCCATCGCGGTCGGGGTTCTGGCCCGCAATGGGGCGGGCATTGAAGCCTTCGCTGGTCTCGCGCACGATGCCCAGCGCGTAGTCCAGGGTGCCGCTGGCACCGCTCACGCCCGCCTCGGCCCGGTAGGTGCCATAGGTGCCCGCGCCCACACCCACGTAGGGCGCCACACCGGCCTCGCCCTTCTTCGTGAAGATCTGGATCACGCCACCCAGCGCGTCGGAGCCGTAGACTGCGCCGGCCGGGCCGCGCAGCACCTCAATGCGGTCGATCAGCGACAGCGGGATGGATTCCCAGGCTGCGCCGCCCGTGGACTGCGAATCCACGCGCACGCCGTCGATGTAGACGGCGGTGAAGCGTGTCTCCGCTCCGCGCAGGAACAAGCTGGTGGTCGTGCCCGGGCCACCGTTGCGCGACATCTCAACGCCGGGCAGGCGCGCGAGCACGTCGGCCAGGCCTTTGGCGCCGCTGGCCTCGATGGTTTCGCGGTCAACGATGGACACGTCGGCGACAAGGTCGGACAGCGGCTGCGCGGTGCGCGTGGCCGTGACCACAACGTCGGACATCGAGGGCGCGCGCTGGTTCTGTGCGAGCAGCGTGGCGCCCTCCGGCTGGATTTGGGCTTGGGCTGCATGGGCGAAGCAAAGGGCCAGGGCAGCCAATGCCGGCGCTGCAAGGCGCAGGGACGGAGTCTTCATGGGAATCAGGGTCAGCAAACTACCCGTGCCGGCCTCCCCGCCAGCGTTGGGTGAAACAGCCACGCACCCCAAAAAGGCATGCGCAACCACCGTGTTGGCCGGTATCCGGGCTGGCGGAACACCCTCCAGCGCCTTCCCAGGCGCTTGTTCAAGGCGCCCAGTGGCTGATGTGTGGAGGGGGAATCGGCAGGCGATTCGTCCGCTGACCGTTGCGGGGGCAGCGCAGGCTCGGAGCACCCTTGGCGGACCTCCTCCCTGCTTCCCGTTGAACTGCGGCCTGTGAACCACGCCACGAGCACCAACGCCGCCGATTTTACGTCTCTTTACGCGCCCCCACCCTACAATGCGTGGTTGTATGGCCTCTCCGACACCCCTCGATCTCATCGCCGAGCGCGTCGAGCGCCTGCTGCTGCGGCACGCAGAACTGCAGCGCACGAACGCCCTGCTCGCCGAGCAGGTGGCGGCCCTGACCCAGGAGCGCGATTCGCTCAAGTCGCGGCTCAATGCCGCACGCGCGCGGGTCGACGCCCTGCTGGAGCGGCTGCCCGCCAATGCCGTCGACACCGCCAAGGAGTCCGAATGAAGCAGATCGAGGTCCAGATCATGCAGCAGAGCTACCTGCTCGGTTGCCCCGAAGGCCACGAGTCCCGCCTGCTGGAGGCCGTGGAGCGCGTGGACACGGCCATGACCCGGATCCGCGACGCGGGCAAGGTGCGCGCTCGCGAGCGCATCGCCGTGCTGGCCGCGCTGAACCTGGCCTTCGAGATCGCCGACCGCGACAGCGCGCAGTTGGCGGCAGCCAACGCCGAGGTACAGCCATCCCACGGCCACGCCGAACAGGGCGCTGACCCGCACGACATACAGCGCGCCCTGGCGCTGGTCCAACGGCTGGACCAGGCCCTAGGCAGCGACGGGCAATTGCTCTGACACCTCTATCCATGCGCTTCGCAGGGCCTACAATGGAGATGTCCGTGGTGCTGCCGGGCTTTATATTTCCTTGAACCAATGCTCCACG
>JASLFM010000025.1 GCA_030150585.1 Acidovorax sp. | reverse complement strand
TGTACTTCCAGAACCTGCTGCCCGAGGGGCACAACCGCGAGCGCCTCGCACGCGAGCGCGGCTGCAGCCCCGAAGACGAGTTCGAGCTGCTCGCCGCCGCCGGGCACGACCTCATGGGCGCGCTCGAGGTGGAGCCCGTTCCGCCGCAGGAAGGCGTGCCCGACGTGGTGCGGCACTGGCACACCACGCAGGGGCTGGACGTGCTGGAGCCCGGTTTCGTCGAATTCCCCGTGGAGGACGCCGCCTCGCTGCCCGGCGTGGTCACCAAGTTCAGCGCCGTGCAGGACGGTCGCCGCTACACCGTGCACCGCCGCGGCCAGGCCGGCAGCACCATCCTCAAGCTGCCCACCACGGCCCACCCCGACCTCGTGGCCAACGAATACGCGGGCTACCAGCTCTGCCAGGCCCTGGGCCTGCACACCGCCCAGGCCCGCGTCATCCCGCGTGCCGAGGCCGACCTGCCCGGCCACGTGCCGTTCGACACCATCCTGGCCGTGCAGCGCTTCGACCACCTCGCGGACGGCACGCGCATGCACATGGAGGAATTCAACCAGGCCCTGGGCTATGCCCCGCGCCAGAAGTACGGCAGGGGCCTGCAGCACTCCATTCCAAACGAATGGGCCACCATGCTGCGCGTGCTCAACCGGCTGGGCAGCCAGCCCGTGCAGGACACGCGCGAATTCCTGGCGCGTATGGTGGCCTTCATCCTCCTGGGCAATACCGACGCGCACCTCAAGAACTGGGCCCTGGTCTACCCCGACGGCCGCACGCCCCAACTCGCCCCGCTGTACGACCCCGTGTGCGTGGCCGCCTTCTTCGACGGCGTGCCGGAAAGCCAGTACGCCATCAACCGCGCCATCGACCACACACTGCGCGCCTTCACCTGGGAAGACCTCGAAGCCCTGCTCAAATCCGCAGGCTTGCTGCGCGTGCCGCGCCATATGGCGCTGCTGCGCGACGTAGCCGCCCAGGCCCGAGCCCGCTGGCCCGCCCTGCTCGACGGTGCCCCGGCCAGCATGGCCTGCGCCGTGCGCGAACGCCTGGCTGGCGGCGTGGCGCTTGCACGGCCACGCGGTTGAGCCTATACCCACCGGGAGCCCGTCCGACATGCCCCACCACAACGCCATCCGCGCCATTGCCGCCTTCGAGGCTTTCAAGGGAGTGCTCGTGCTGGCCGCCGCATCGGGCGTGCTGCTGCTCGTCCACCACGACCTGCACGCGATCGCCGTGCGTCTGGTCAAGCACACCCACCTGAATCCAGCGGCCAAATACCCAAGCATCTTTATCGAGGCCGCCACGCACCTGCAGAACACCCACCTCCTGCAGCTGGCGCTGGGCGCAGCGGCCTACGCGCTGCTGCGCTTCGTGGAGTCCTACGGCCTGCTGCGCGAAGCGGCCTGGGCCGAGGGGCTCGCCGCCGTGAGCGGCGCCATCTACGTGCCCTTTGAGCTGGCGCACCTCGCGCGCCACCCGGGCTGGATCAGTGCGGCGGCGCTCCTCCTGAATCTCACCGTGGTGGCCGTCATGCTCATCGCCCTGGAGCAAAAGCGCCGGTTGCGCGCAGCCGGTCACAGTGCAATATCCCCACCCAAATCCACACCAGGAGACACCCCATGAGTACATCCGCCCAGCACTTCGTGGCCACACACGCCCGTGACGCGGTCTTCGAGCGCGGCTTGCGCGCCTTTTTCGAATACCGCGACCTCGGTATCGAAAAGGCGACCGACGGCCGCGTCGTGGCCCACGTGATCCGCGCGGCGCAAGGCGCAGCGTTTTCCAGCCAGCCCCACCTGCACCGCACGACCTTTCAGCTCGTCTACGTGCTCAAGGGCTGGATCGAATTCGAATACGAAGGCCAGGGCCCCGTGCGGCTCGAAGCCGGTTCGTGCGTGTACCAGCCGCCGGGCATCCGCCATCGCGAGCTGGGGCACAGCGAGGACGTGGAGATGCTGGAGATTGTCATGCCCGGCGGCTTTGCCACCGAACTTGTCGATGCGGTGCAGGGCGATTGAAAGCACCCAACTCAGCAGCCAACCGGCCCTGCGTTCCCCGTCACCGCAACTGCTTCCTCACGGCCACAAACCGCCCCTCGTTCACCACATCCGCCGCCGAGGCAAACTTGCTCGCCAGCAGAGGCTGCAGCTTGCTGGCCCGCTCGGCGGGCGCGGGGTGGGTACTCAGCAGCAGCTGGTAGTTGGCATCGCTGCCCGATCCGGTGGCCGCGTACATCTGCAGCACCGTGGGCAAGCCAGCAGCACGGTAGCCGGCGCGCGAAGCGTAGAGCAGGCCCTGGCGGTCGGCGTCGAATTCATCGGACTGGTCCAGGCCCTTGGCGTAGATATTGCGCACTGCGTTGACCACGGCTGCGCTCACGGCCGCATTGTTGGAGCGGGCCTGGATGATGCCGCCCGCCATCTGCGTGAAGCCGCCCTTCTTGAGCGCAGCGAGGTAGTGGCCGCGCACCACGTGGGCGATTTCGTGGCCCAGCACGCCGGCCAGTTCGGCCTCGTTGTTGAGCTTGCGCAGCAGGCCCACGGTCACGAAGACGTAGCCGCCGGGCGTGGCGTAGGCATTCACGGCATCGGAGTCGATCACGCCAAAGCGCCAGGCGAACTTGATCTCGCGCCCATCCTTGTCCTTGGGCGGCTCGGCCTGCAGGGCCACCCACCAGCCCACCTGGTTCACGTAGCGCTGCACGGCGTCGTTGCGCAGTAGCGGGCGGGCGCCCAGCAGCACGGACGAGAACTCCGTGCCCAGTGTGCGCTGCTCCTCGGCCGAGTAGTCCTTGAACGCGGCGGAAGCGCCGCCAATCACGTCCTGGATCCCGTTGGCAAGGCCTGCGTTGCCGCCATTGCCACCGCTACCGCCCATCACGCCGCCGAGCGCCGATGTAATTCCCCCTGCTCCGCCCAGGCTGCCCACGGCGGCAGGCATGGTTTCGCAACCCGCCAGCAGGGCCGCCGCGCTGGCAACGGCCATGGCTGCAGCCCAGGGTTTCCACTGCATCTTCTTCATTGCTCGGCTCCCGTGTAGGCGGGGATCTGCTGCGCCGCCAGCTTGCCGCTCTGCGCGAACTGCTGTGCCTGCGTGGCGGTAACGGCGTAGCGCTCCAGCTGGTTCACCTCGGCGGGTGCGGGCTGGGCGTTGGCAAGCTGCTCTTGCGTGAGGCCCCGGGTGCCCGTGGTGGCCGTGGGGCGCGTGCTGCTCGCGCTGAACAGCCCTGTAAGCCCGGTGACGGGATTGGCCGTGGAGGCGGCCGGTGCCGCCTTGGCGACTCCCGCGATGCGCATGTGCGTGCCGCGGACCCAACCCTCGCCCGTGTCGGCCTTGATGCGCACCCAGCCTCCGCGCGCCTCGAGTTGCTCCGCGCGCGTGCCCACGGGCAGCGACGCCAGGGATTTGGCATTCAATGCGGGACTGGCCCGCAGTTCCGTGGCGGTGGACACCTCCAGCGACTGGGCGCGCGCGCCCCAACTCAGTGCGACCAGCGCGGCGGCCAGAAGCCAGCGCAGCGCCGCCGCACCCATGGATGCTTTCATGTAGACCTCTCTCAGTGTGGTGAATCAGGGCTCGGGCCCGCAGGGACCGTCGCCACGGCTTTTCGACGCGGCTCGAAAAGCCGCACTTTTTGCTCTCTTCCCTTGACCTCGAACGCCCCACGGTCGATGAAGTCGAAGGTGTCCGCGCATTGTGCCCGGGTTGCTTCCGAAACCAAAACCGTGGCCACTCCCTTGGTGCAGCCCTCGATACGGCTGCACAGGTTCACTGTGTCGCCAATGGCCGTGTAGTCGAGCCGGCGCGAGGTGCCCAGGAACCCCACCACGGCATGGCCCGTGTGCACACCGATGCCGATGTCGAAATGCGCCAGGGGGTCTTCGCGCGCGATGTCTGCCGCGAAGCGCTCCATGGCCTCGGCCATGCCGAGCGCGGCTTCCACTGCCAGCGCTGCATGCCGCTCTTGCGCAATGGGCGCCCCCCAGAAAGCCATGATGGCGTCTCCGATGAATTTATCGAGCGTGCCGTGGTGGTGGAAGATCATGTCCACCTGCATCTCGAAATAGCGGTTGAGCAGCGCCACGATTTCTTCGGGTGGGCGGTGCTCTGACAGGCTCGTGAAGCCGCGGATGTCCGAGAACAGCACCGTGATCTCGCGGCTGGCCGACACCTCGGCCTGCGCCACCTGGGCCGCCTCGGAAAGATCGTCCACGATGCGCGGATCGACGAAGCGCGAGAACATGGCCTGCACGTGGCGGCGCTGCGCCATTTCAAGCCGCGCTGACAGCAGCCCGAACGCGAGCAGCGCCAGGGCCCCGAGCACCAGTGCCGACACAGGCACCCAATACACCTGTGCCCGCAGCGCGAGCACCGACCCGCCCAAGGCCAGAGCCACGGCCGCCGAAAAGCCCGCCACCGTCCACGACAGCGACGCACGCCCTGCGAAGGCCGCACCCAGGGCCGCGATGAGCACGAGCGCGAGCACCGGGTTGGCCCAGGCGGGCGCAGCGCGCAGCCAGTCGCCCGCCTGCAGGTTGGCCACACCCGTGGCCAGCACGAAGGGCCCGGGCGTGGTCGCATCGATAGGGGTAGGCACGAAGTCGTGCAAGCCGCTGGCCGTCGCCCCGATGATGACGACCTTGCCGCGCGCATCGAAGGGCAGGCGCCCGTCGCCCGTCTGCGTAGCGAGGTAGGCTTGCGCATAGGGAATGCGAATGAAATCGCGGCCATACCAATGCAGCCGAAAGCGCGGCGCCTCGGGGCGCGGCAGGTTCAGCGCCTCGGCCACGCGGCCCAGGATGTGCGGCACCCACCAGCCCTCCACCTCGCGCCCCAGTTCGGTGCTGCGGCCGATGCCGTCGCGGTCCTTGATGAAGTTGATGTAGCCCGTGCGCCATACCTCGGGCGGCAGTGCCGTGGGGCCGTCGATGCCGTAGCGAGCATCCGGGTTGGCGCC
>JASLFM010000525.1 GCA_030150585.1 Acidovorax sp. | reverse complement strand
GCCATCTGCGTGAGCGATTGCCCGAGGCTGCCCGCGCCGGGCGGCAGCGTCACGGTGGACAGGCGCTCCTGGTCGCGCTCGGTGACCGTGTCGTCGTCGGCACCGTGGAAGTAGCCGCGCAGCAGGTTGTAGCGCGCATCGCGCTGATCCTGCACGGTGCGCAGCACGCGGCGCATGGGCACGCCCACGAGGGCAAGCAGGTGGCTCGCGAGCATCAGCGAGCCCTCGATGGCCTCGGGCACCACCTCGGTGGCGCCTGCCGCCTGCAGCTTGTCGAGGTACAGGTCGTCCTGCGTGCGCACCACCACGGGCACATGGGGCGCGTGGGCACGTGCGCTGGCCAGCACCTTCAGCGTGGCGGGAATGTCGAGGTAGGTCACGGCCACGGCGCTCGCGCGCACCAGGCCTGCGGCCATCAGGGCCTGCAGGCGCGTGGCGTCGCCGAATACGACCGAGTCGCCCGCGGCAGCGGCTTGGCGCACGCGGTCGGGGTCGAGGTCCAGCGCCATGTAGGGGATGCGTTCGCGCTCGAGCATGCGTGCCAGGTTCTGGCCGCAGCGCCCGTAGCCGCAGATGATCACGTGCTTGCTCGCGTTGATCGACTTGCGCGCGATCGAAGTCATTTGCAGCGACTGCTGCAGCCAGTCGCTCGCCACGAGCTTCATCACGATGCGGTTGCTGTAGGTGATGAGGAAAGGCGTGGCGAGCATGGACAGCACCATGGCCGCGAGGATCGGGTTCATGAGCGCGGGCCGCACCAGGCCATGCGCCTGTGTGAGCGTGAGCAGCACGAACCCGAACTCGCCGGCCTGCGCCAGGTACAGGCCCGTGCGCAGCGCCACGCCCGTGGTGGCGCCCATGCCGCGTGCGAGCACGAGAATGATGCCCATCTTCAGCAGCAGCGGCACGGCCAGCAACAGCAGCACGAGGGCCCACCGCTCCACGAGGATGTGCCAGTCGAGCAGCATGCCCACGGTGATGAAGAACAGGCCCAGCAGCACGTCGTGGAAGGGGCGGATGTCGGTGCCCACCTGGTGGCGGTACTCGGTCTCGGACACAAGCACGCCCGCGATGAACGCGCCCAGCGCCAGGCTCAGGCCCGCGAGCTCGGTCAGCCAGGCCAGGCCCAGCGTGATGAGCAGCAGGTTGAGCATGAACAGCTCGTCGCTCTTGCGCCGTGCGACCTGCGTGAGCCACCAGCGCATCACGCGCTGTCCGCCCGACAGCAGCAGCCCCACGAGCACCGCGGCCTTGAGCAACGCCAGCCCCAGGGCCACCAGCAGCCGGTCGGGCGAGCTGCCCAGCGCTGGGATCAGCACCAGCAGCGGCACCACGGCCAGGTCCTGGAACAGCAGGATGCCGAGCACCCGCCGGCCGTGCTCGGACTCCAGCTCCGCGCGCTCGGCCATGAGCTTCACCACGATGGCCGTGCTGCTCATGGCCAGCGTGCCCGCAAGCGCCAGCGCCGTCTGCCAGCCCATGTCCCAGACGCCGCCGAGCCAGCGCGCCAGCAGCAGCGCACCGGCCATGCTGGCGGCCATGGTGAACGCCACCTGCATCAGCCCCAGGCCGAACACGTACCTCCGCATCGCGCGCAGCTTGGACAGGCTGAATTCCAGACCGATCGAGAACATGAGGAACACCACGCCAAACTCGCCCAGGTGGCGTACACCCTCCGAGTTCTGCGTCAGCGCGAAGGCATGGGGGCCGATGAGGATGCCGGCTGCCAGGTAACCCAGCATGGGAGGCAGCTTGAGGCTGCGGCAGGCCACCACGCCAAGCACGGCGGCCAGCAGGTACAGCAGCGTGAGCGCGAGTGAGGACATCCGCCCATGCTATCCGAGTGCCCGGGCCCGCTCGATAGAATCGCCGGATGCCTGCTTCGTCCCCTCCGCGCCCCTTCGATGCCGCCCAGGCCCTGCACCTGGCCCGCGAAACCTTCGAGATCGAGGCCGCAGCCCTGGTGGCGCTGGCCGGGCGGCTGGACGACCGCTTCGCGCGCGCCGTGCAGCTCGTGCTGCAAACCCGTGGGCGGGTGGTGGTCATGGGCATCGGCAAGAGCGGCCACATCGGCCGCAAGATTGCCGCCACGTTGGCTTCCACCGGCACGCCGGCCTTCTTCGTGCACCCGGCCGAGGCCAGCCATGGCGACCTCGGCATGGTCACGGCCGAGGACCTGGTGCTTGCGATCTCCAACAGCGGGGAGAGCGCCGAGCTCACGGTCATCCTGCCCGTGCTCAAGCGCCTGGGCGCGCCGCTCCTGGCCATGACGGCTGGGATGGACTCCACGCTCGCGCGCTATGCCGATCTGGTGCTCGACAGCAGCGTAGAGCGCGAGGCTTGCCCGCTCAATCTCGCGCCCACCACGAGCACCACGGCCCAGCTCGCCCTGGGCGACGCGCTGGCCGTGGCCCTGCTCGATGCGCGGGGCTTCCGCGCCGAAGACTTCGCGCGCTCCCACCCGGGCGGCGCGCTGGGCCGCAAGTTGCTCACGCATGTGAGCGACGTGATGCGCTCGGGCGCAGACGTGCCACGTGTGCCACCCGAGGCCTCGTTCAGCGAACTCATGCGGGAGATGAGCGCCAAGGGCCTCGGAGCCTCGGCCGTTGTCGACGGCCAGGGCGCCGTGCTCGGCATCTTCACCGACGGTGATCTGCGCCGCCGCATCGAGGCTGGCGCCGACCTGCGCACGGCCACGGCTGGCGCTGTCATGCACCCCGGGCCGCGCACCATCGCACCGGGCGCGCTCGCGGCCGATGCGGCCGAGATGATGGAGCGCCACGGCATCACGAGCGTGCTCGTGGTCGACGCCGCGGGGCTGCTCGCGGGCGTGGTCCACATCCGCGACCTCATGCGCGCGAAGGTGATCTGATGCAGCCCGCACTCACTTTCGCCCCCGAACTGCTGCTGCGCGCGCAGGACGTGCGTGTGGCCTTCTTCGACGTGGACGGCGTGCTGACCGATGGCGGCCTGTACTTCAGCGAGGTCGGCGAGACGCTCAAGCGCTTTCACACGCTCGACGGCCATGGCCTCAAGCTGCTGCAGAAGGCCGGCATCACCCCGGCCGTCGTCACGGGGCGCGATTCGCCCGCGCTGCGCCTGCGCCTGAAAGCCCTGGGCGTGGAGCACGCGCGCTTCGGCACTGAAGACAAGCGCCCCGCTGCCGAGGAGATCCTCGCCACGCTGGGCCTGGCCTGGGAGCAGGCGGCGGCCATGGGCGACGACTGGCCTGATCTGCCTGTCATGCGCCGCAGCGCGCTGGCCGCCGCGCCCGCCAATGCCCACATCGAGGTGCGCGCTGCGGCCCATGTGGTCACGCAGGCGCTCGGCGGCGATGGCGCCGCGCGCGAGTTTTGCGACCTGCTGCTCGTGGCCAGCGGCCGCTATGCGGGCCTGCTGGCGGAGTACGCATGACATCGCTCGCGCGGCGCACCTGGGACCGCCTGTCGCTGTACCTGCCGGTCCTGCTCATGGGCCTGCTGGCCCTGGGCACCTGGTGGCTCGTGCGCAATGCGCCCGTGCCGCAG
>JASLFM010000297.1 GCA_030150585.1 Acidovorax sp. | reverse complement strand
TGCATGTTGGAATCAAGTGTTGAAGCGCGTTGGTTGAACCTATTCATAAAACGGAGAAGACACGATGAAACTGTGGTCTGTGGCTTTGGTCGCCATGCTGGCGCTGGCGCACCCGGATGCGGATGCCCGTCGCATGGGCGGCGGCAAATCCGTGGGCAAGCAGTCGAGCAACGTCACGCAGCGCGAAGCGGCCACGCCGCCGCCCGCGGCTCCCGGTGCACCCGCGCAGAACGCGGCGGCCCAGAGCGCTGCCGCCAAGCCGGCCGCGCCCGCCAACACCGCTGCCCCTGCGCCTGCCCCCAAGAAGCCCTGGGGCGCCATGCTCGGTGGCCTAGCCGCCGGCCTGGGCCTGGCCTGGCTCGCGCACTCGCTGGGCCTGGGCGCGGCCTTCGGCCAGTTCCTGCTGATCGCGCTGCTGGTGCTCGTGGCCTTCGTGGTCATCAGCATGGTGATGCGCTCGCGCAAGCCCTCCGCCGCGGGTGCGGGCATGGGCGGCGCGCCGTTCGCCTTCCAGGGCGCCGGTGCAGGTGTGGGAGGCCCCTCGGCCACCAATGCGCCCGTGGCGCGCCAGTACAGCCCCGACAAGGTGGGCAACGACGCTTCGGCACGCCCCTGGGAGAGCCAGGGCGCGGCCTTCGAGCCCGTGCAGCCACCGCAGGCCGGCTCGGGCATCGTGATCGGCTCGGCCCTGGCGGGTTCGCAGAATTGGGGCATTCCCGAAGGCTTCGACACGGAGGGCTTCCTCTCGGCCGCCAAGCGCAACTTCGTGACGCTGCAGGCAGCCTGGGACCGCTCCGACATCGCTACGCTGCGTTCGATGATGACCGACGGCATGCTGGGCGAGATTCGCGCCCAGCTCGCGGAGCGCGAGTCGCATCGCGGTGGCCAGCCCAACCATACCGACGTGGTCATGATCGAGGCTCAACTGCTGGGCATCGAGGATCTGGGCGACGACTACATGGCCAGCGTGGAGTTCTCGGGCATGATCCGCGAAGAGCCTTCGGCTGGCCCGAGCCCGTTCCGCGAGGTCTGGAATATGACCAAGCCCAAGAGCGGCGCGAGCGGCTGGCTGGTCGCGGGTGTGCAGGCTCTGCAATAAGCGCCGCAGTAAATAAGATAATCGGGGACTATGGCAACACAGTCCCCTTTTTCTTTCCTGGAAGGCCTTTTCGAGCGCGTCGCGGCCGGGCCGCAGCCGCCGCAATGGGCCGTGCATGAAGTACAGCAGCGGCTGGTGTTGTTCCTGAACCACGTGCTCATGCAGGAACAGGAGGCCATGGCCCGGCTCGTGCGCCAGCAAGGCCGCGTGGCCCGCGTGCAGTGGCGCGTCTACACCATGGCCTTGCAGATCACGCCCGCGGGGCTGTTCAACCTGGCGCCCGAAGGGGCTGCGCCTGACCTGCAGCTCGAGGTCACTGAAACCTCGCCCTTCGCGCTGGCGCAGACCGCGCTGCGCGGCGACAAGCCCGCGATCCGCATCGAGGGCGACGTGCAGCTCGCGGCCGAGATCAGCTGGCTCGTGGACCATGTGCGCTGGGACGTCGAGGAAGACCTCGCGCGCGTGATCGGCGACGTGCCCGCGCACACGCTCGCCCAGGTGGCGCGCCGCGCCGCGCAGGCCCTGCGCGCCTTCGTGGGGCGCTTTCCACCCGGCCGGACTTCGGCATGAGACGCATGTTGCGCGGCGCCACCATCGTCTGGGTGGTGCTGCGGTACGGCCTCGACGAGCTGGTGCTCTCCAGCTTCCAGCATCCCTGGCTGCGCCTGCTGGGGCGGTTGGTGTCCATCGGCCGCAACCTCGACGCGCCGCGCGGTCAGCGCCTGCGCGAGGCGCTGGAGCGCCTGGGGCCCATCTTCGTGAAGTTCGGCCAGGTGCTGTCCACCCGGCGCGATCTCATGCCGCCCGACATTGCCGACGAGCTCGCGCTGCTGCAGGACCGCGTGCCGCCGTTCGACTCCGACATTGCTGTGGCAACGATCGAGCGCGCGTTCCGCCGCCCCATTGGCGAGGTGTTTGTGTCGTTCGAGCGCGAGCCCGTGGCCAGCGCCTCCATCGCCCAGGTGCATTTTGCCGTGGTGCGCGACCGCTCGGGGCAGGAGCGCGATGTGGCCGTCAAGGTGCTGCGCCCAGGCATGCTGCCCGTGATCGAGAAGGACCTTGCCCTCATGCGCATGATGGCGGGCTGGGTCGAGGGGCTGTCGGCCGATGGCAAGCGCCTCAAGCCGCGCGAGGTGGTGGCCGAGTTCGACAACTACCTGCACGACGAGCTGGACCTGATGCGCGAGGCGGCCAACGCCGCGCAACTGCGCCGCAACATGGATGGGCTGGATCTCGTGCTGATCCCCGAGGTGTTCTGGGACTTCTGCCATACCGACGTGATGGTGATGCAGCGCATGGACGGCGTGCCCATCAGCCAGGTGGAGCGCCTGCGCGAAGCCGGGGTGGACATCCGAAAATTGGCGCGCGACGGCGTCACCATCTTTTTCACCCAGGTGTTCCGCGACGGCTTCTTCCATGCCGACATGCATCCCGGCAACATCCAGGTGAGCCTGGATCCGCGGACGTTTGGGCGCTACATCTCGCTCGACTTCGGCATCGTGGGCACGCTGACCGAGACCGACAAGGAATACCTCGCGCAGAACTTCACGGCCTTCTTCCGCCGCGACTACAAGCGCGTGGCCGAGCTGCACATCGAAAGCGGCTGGGTGCCGCCCGAGACCCGCGTGAACGAGCTGGAGGCCGCCGTGCGTACGGTGTGCGAGCCCTACTTCGACCGCCCGCTCAAAGAGATTTCGCTGGGCCTGGTGCTCATGCGCCTGTTCCAGACCTCGCGCCGCTTCAACGTCGAGATCCAGCCGCAGCTCGTGCTGCTGCAAAAGACGCTGCTCAACATCGAGGGCCTGGGCCGCCAGCTCGACCCCGACCTGGACCTGTGGAGCACGGCCAAGCCCTTCCTCGAGAAATGGATGCTCGAGCAGATGGGGCCGCAGCGCCTGTGGCGGGAATTGCGCGCCGAGGCGCCGCACTATGCCAAGCTGCTGCCCGAGCTGCCGCGCCGGCTGCACGCCTTCCTCAAGAGCGACGCCGGCCACCCGCAGCAGGCGCTGCGCGAGCTGCTGGAGGCGCAAAGGCGCACGAATCGCCTGCTGCAGTCCATCATCTATGGCGGCCTGGGCTTCGTACTGGGGCTGCTGGCCATGCAGCTGTGGATGCGCGTGCGCCTCTTCTGAATTCCTAACCACCCCCTAACCGCGACATCGAGGAGCATGCCGTGCTGTTGACCCTGGTCATCGTCTATTTGCTGGTCACCATCGCCATCGGCCTCGTTGCCGCCAAGCGCGTGAAGAACACGGCGGACTTCGCCATTGCCGGGCGCCACCTGCCGCTGTACATGATCATCACCACCACGTTCGCGACCTGGTTCGGGTCGGAAACGGTGCTGGGCATCCCCGCCAAATTCATCGAAGGCGGCCTGGGCCATGTGGTGGAGGACCCGTTCGGCGCGGGCTTCTGCCTGATCCTGGTGGGGCTGTTCTTCGCGGCCAAGCTGTACCGCATGACCCTGCTGACCATCAGCGACTACTACCGCGAGCGCTATGGCCGCGCCGTGGAGATCATCTGCTCGCTCATCATCATGCTGAGCTACCTGGGCTGGGTGTCGGCCCAGGTCACGGCGCTGGGGCTGGTGTTCAACCTGCTGTCGGGCGGCGCCATCGGCGTTTCGACGGGCATGGTGATCGGCGTGCTGTCCATCCTGGCCTACACGCTGTTCGGCGGCATGTGGTCCGTGGCCGTGACGGACTTCATCCAGATGATCATCCTGGTCGTGGGCCTGTCCATCATCGCCGTGTTCGCAGGCGACATGGCCGGCGGCGCCAGCAAGGTCGTCGAGTTCGCGGCCAGCCGCGACCTGTTCCGCTTCCTGCCCGAGCCGAAGTTTCACGACGTGGTGTTCTTCATCGCGGCGGGCGTGACCATGATGTTCGGCTCCATCCCGCAGCAGGACGTGTTCCAGCGTGTCATGTCGGCCAACAACCTGCACTCGGCCACGCGCGGCCCGATCATCGGCGGCATCTGCTACATCCTGTTCGCGTTCGTGCCCATGTTCCTCGTGGCCAGCGCCCTCATCATCATGCCCGCCGAAACGGCGGCGCTGCTCAAGGACGATCCGCAGAAGGTGCTGCCCACGCTGGTGCTGGCCAAGATGCCCTTCATCATGCAGGTGCTGTTCTTCGGCGCGCTGCTGTCGGCGCTCAAGTCCACGGCCTCGGCCACGCTGCTCGCGCCCAGCGTCACCTTCACCGAAAACATCTGGCGCCAGTTCCGCCCCCACGTATCCGACAAGGCGCACCTGCGTACCATGCGCATCACTACGCTGGTGTTCAGCATGCTGGTATTGGCCTACGCCATCCGCATGGAAGGCACTTCCATTTACGAACTTGTCTCGGGCGCCTACCAGGTGCCGCTCGTGGGGGCCTTCGTCCCCCTGGTGTTCGGCCTGTATTGGAAGCGTGCCACCACGCAGGGTGCCGTTTTCGCCATCGTGCTGGGCCTGCTGACCTGGATGCTCTTTCTGGCCACGCCCGCGGGGGCCGAGTTCCCGGCCCAGCTCGCGGGCCTGCTGGCTGCGCTGGCGGGCATGCTGATCGGCTCGCTGGGGCCACAGGCGATCCGCAATGTGCATGCCAGCCACCACCACGTGGTAGGGGTCGAGGGGTGAAAGTTTATAATTGAGGGTTTTGCACATTCCCTTCACGCATTCGACATGCCTATCTACGCCTACAAATGCGGCTCCTGTGGCCACGCCAAGGATGTGCTGCAAAAAATCTCAGACGCGCCGCTGACCGTGTGCCCGGCCTGTGGGGCCGAGGCGTTCTCGAAACAGGTCACAGCGGCGGGCTTCCAGCTCAAGGGGTCGGGCTGGTACGTCACCGATTTCCGCGGCGGCAGCGGTGCGAATTCCGCGCCCGCCACGGGTGCCAAGAGTGAGGGAGGCGGCGAGGCGGCGCCGGCCGCCTCGGGTGGCGAAGCGCCCGCGGCCAAGGCCGAGTCTGCCAGCGCGGCCCCCGCCACCACGCCGTCCACCGGGAACTAAGGAATTCCATGTCCGCCCTGCGCAAGTGGCTGTTCACGGGTCTGCTGGTCATCGTGCCCGGCGTCATCACCGCCTGGGTGCTGAACTGGATTGTGGGCACGCTGGACCAGACCCTCACCATCCTGCCGGGCTCCTGGCAGCCCGACAAGCTGCTGGGGTTCCACATTCCGGGCTTTGGCGTGCTGCTCACGCTGGCCATCCTGCTGTCCGTGGGTGCGCTGACGAGCAACTTCGCGGGCCGCAAGCTCGTGTCCTGGGGCGATGCGCTGGTGAGCCGCATTCCCGTGGTGCGCTCGATCTATTCGAGCGTGAAGCAGGTATCGGACACGCTGTTCTCCGAGAGCGGCAACGCCTTCCGCACGGCCGTGCTCGTGCAGTGGCCGCGCGAGGGCGTGTGGACCGTCGCCTTCATCACCGGCACGCCCAGCGGCGAGGTGGCGGCCTACCTGCGCGACGAGTACGTGAGCGTCTACGTGCCCACCACGCCCAACCCCACGGGCGGCTACTTCGTGATTCTGCGCAAAAGCGATTGCATCGAGCTTGACATGAGCGTCGATGCCGCACTCAAGTACATCGTGTCGATGGGCGTGGTGTCGCCTCCAGACCCCACCGCGCTCGCGAACTCCAAATAACGAACCCGAACCACTGGCGCCCCACGAGGGCGCAGGAAGATTGCACATGGCCATGCGTTCCCACTATTGCGGTCTCGTGACCGAAGCCCTGATGGGCGAAACCGTCACCCTGTCGGGCTGGGTGAACCGCCGCCGCGACCACGGCGGCGTGATCTTCATCGACCTGCGTGACCGCGAAGGCTACGTGCAGGTGGTGTGCGACCCCGACCGCGCCGAGATGTTCAAGACCGCCGAAGGCGTGCGCAACGAGTACTGCGTGCAGGTCAAGGGCCTGGTGCGCGCGCGCCCCGAGGGCACGACCAACGAAGCCCTCAAGAGCGGCAAGATCGAGGTGCTGTGCCACGAGCTCAACGTGCTCAACCCTTCGGTCACGCCGCCGTTCCAGATGGACGACGAAAACCTGTCCGAAACCACGCGCCTCACGCACCGCGTGATGGACCTGCGCCGCCCCTACATGCAGCGCAACATGATGCTGCGCTACAAGACCGCGATCCAGGTGCGCAACTTCCTCGACCAGGAAGGCTTCATCGACATCGAGACGCCCATGCTGGGCAAGAGCACGCCCGAGGGCGCGCGCGATTACCTTGTGCCCAGCCGCGTGCACGACGGCCAGTTCTTCGCGCTGCCCCAGTCGCCCCAGCTGTACAAGCAGATGCTCATGGTGGCCGGCTACGACCGCTACTACCAGATCACCAAGTGCTTCCGCGACGAGGACCTGCGCGCCGACCGCCAGCCCGAGTTCACCCAGGTGGACGTCGAGATGTCCTTCCCCACCGAGGAGGACGTCTACGCGCTGGTCGAAGGGCTCTTCGCGCGCGTCTTCCCGCTGGCCGGCATCACCCCGCCCGCCGCCTTCCCGCGCCTCACCTGGGCCGAGGCCCTGGCGCGCTACGGCAGCGACAAGCCCGACCTCCGCTTCGGCCTGGAGATCGCCGACCTCTCGGAGCGCCTGGGATCGAGCGGCTTCCGCGGCTTCAAGGAGACCGTCGCGGCCGGAGGCGTGGTGCGCGGTTTTACCGTGCCCGGGGCCGCCGAGGCCAGCCGCAAAGAGGTGGACGGCTGGGCCGAGACCGCGCGCCGGCACGGCGCGGCCGGCGTGCTCACCCTGCGCCGCAAGGGCGGGGAGACCGTCTTCCAGGTCAAGAACGCCCTCACCGAAGCCGAGCTCCAAGGCGCCGCCGAGGCCCTGGGGCTGGAGGAGGGGGGATTGGCGCTGATCGTGGCCGCGCCGGCGCCGGTGGCCGCCAACGCGCTGGGCGCCCTGCGGCTGGAGCTGGCGAAGACCTACAAGCTGATCCCGGAAGGGAAGCACGCCTTCCTCTGGGTCACCGAGTTCCCGCTCCTCGAATGGGACGGGGAGGCCGGCCGCTTCTTCGCCATGCACCACCCGTTCACCAGCCCCGACCCGCGCGACCTGGACCGCCTGGAGAGCGACCCCGGCTCCGTGCGCGCCCGCGCCTACGACGTGGTGATGGACGGCACCGAGCTGGGGGGCGGCTCGATCCGCATCCACGACACATCGCTCCAGAGCCGGATGTTCAAGCTCCTGGGGATCGGCCCCGAGGAGGCCGAGGCCCGCTTCGGCTTCTTCCTGGAGGCGCTGCGCTACGGCGCGCCCCCGCACGGCGGCATCGCCCTCGGCCTCGACCGCATGGTGATGCTCCTCGCCGGAGCCCCCTCCCTGCGCGACGTCATCGCCTTCCCCAAGACCGCCTCGGCCACCGACCTGATGACCGACGCCCCCTCCGAGGTCGACCCCAAACAGCTCCGCGAGCTGGGGATCGCGGTGGCGAAGGAGGAAGGGAAGCCGTAGACCGCCCCGGTCTAGGTCTTCCCGTCCCTCTCGTCCCTGGAGTCCCTGCCGTCCCTGAACGGCCCTTTCCCGCCAATGGAGCGCCCAGCAGAGATCACCTACCGCACGGCCGCCAGCCCGGACGCGCTGACCTTGAGCGTCCTGGCAACCCAAGTCTTCCTGGATACTTACGCGGCTCAAGGAATTCGGCCCGCGATCGCGAGAGAGGTCCGGCACTACCTCTCCGAGCAGGCCTTCGCGGATCTCCTGGCCGATCCGAGGCGCACCCTCCTGGTCGCCGAGAGAGCGGACCACCTGCTGGG
>JASLFM010000262.1 GCA_030150585.1 Acidovorax sp. | reverse complement strand
CCGGTCAACAGCCCCGGCGCGCTGTCACTGGGGCTGGAAGCCGCTGGTCTGGATGATCTTGCGCCAGACCTGGGTGTAGGCATGCTCGCGCGTGGCGAGCTGCTGCGGCGTCATGTAGCCCACCGCCAGGCCCATGGCGGTGAGCTGGTCGCGCACCTCGGGCTGGGCCACCACCTTGGCCACGGCCGTGGAGAAGGCGTCGATGGCCTTCTGCGGCGTGCCTTTGGGTGCGTAAAAACCGTAGTAGGGCATGTCCTCGAAGCCCTTGAGGCCCAGCTCGGCGAACGTGGGCACGTCGGGTAGCGCGGCCTGGCGCTTGCCGCCGAGCACGGCCACCACGCGGATCTTGCCGGCGCGGTGGTTCTCGATGAAGTCCTGCACCGAGCCCACGCCCGCAGGGATCTGGTTACCCATCATGTCGGCCATGAGCGGCGCGGCGCCCCGGTAGGGTGCCGACACCAGATCGACCTGGTAGCGCTCGCCCAGCAGCTTGACGAGGAACTCGGGCGTGGACGCGGGCGCTGGAATGCCCACCGCCCCCTTGCCGCTGCCCTGGGCCTTGAGCCAGTCCACATACCCGGTGAAAGACTGCGCGGGCGTGCCACCCGACACCGCGAACGCGTTGACGAAGCTCGCGATGCCCGCCACGGGCACGAAGTCGTGGTCGGGCGAGAAGCCCGGGTTCTTCACCACCAGCGGCAAGATGGAGATGGTGTGGTCGTGCGTGAGAAACAGCGTGGTGCCGTCCGGCGCAGCGGCCTTGAGCACCTGCGCCGCGATCTGCCCGCCCGCACCGGGGCGGTTCTCCACCACCACGGGGGCGCCAAGCTGGTCCTTGAGCTTGTCGGAGAGCAGCCGCGCGATCGCATCGGTGCCGCCACCCGCCGGAAAGCCCACGAGGATGCGGATGGGCTTGGCCTGCTGGGCCCATGCCGGCAAAGCCAGAGCAGCGCCCAGGCAGAGGACGCAGGAGAGAAGGCGGCGGCGCAAGACGGTCATGCGAAAAGCTCCGGTCGTTAAAGAAGAGGCTTCAGGCCAGGCGCGCGCGGTGGCGCGCCAGCTGCGCGCGCACCTGCGCGGGCGCGGTGCCGCCCAGCGTGTTGCGCGCATTGAGCGACCCCCGCAGGCTCAGGGCCTCATACACATCCTTCTCGATGCTGGGGTGGAAACCCTGCAGCACGGCCAGCGGCAGTTCGGACAGGTCGCAGGCGTGCGAGGTGGCGGCCTTCACGGCATGGGCCACGGTCTCGTGCGCGTCGCGGAAAGGCAGGCCCTTCTTGACAAGGTAGTCGGCCAGGTCGGTGGCCGTGGCATAGCCCTTGAGCGCGGCCTGCTCCATGGCCTGGGCGTTGACGGTGATGCCGCCCTCCTTCACGCCCGCCGCGTTGGCCTGGCCGCCCACCATCTCGGCGAAGATGCGCAGCGTGTCCTTCAAGGTGTCCACGGTGTCGAACAGGGGCTCCTTGTCTTCCTGGTTGTCCTTGTTGTAGGCCAGGGGCTGGCCCTTCATGAGGGTGATGAGGCCCATCAGATGGCCCACCACGCGGCCGGTCTTGCCGCGCGCGAGTTCCGGCACGTCGGGGTTCTTCTTCTGCGGCATGATGGACGAGCCGGTCGTGAAGCGGTCGGCGATCTTGATGAAGCCGAAGTTCTGGCTCATCCAGATGATGAGCTCCTCACTCAGGCGGCTCACGTGCACCATGCACAGGCTGGCGGCGGCCGTGAATTCGATGGCGAAGTCGCGGTCGCTCACGGCGTCCAGGCTGTTCTGGCACACGCCGTCCATGCCCAGGGTTTTTGCGACGCGCTCGCGGTCCAGCGGGTAGGTGGTGCCCGCCAGGGCGGCGCTGCCCAGCGGCAGCACGTTGGTGCGGCGGCGCACGTCCTGCATGCGCTCGGCGTCGCGCTTGAACATTTCCACGTAGGCCAGCATGTGGTGGCCGAAGCTCACGGGCTGTGCCACCTGCAGGTGGGTGAAGCCGGGCAGGATCACGTCGATGTTGCGTTCGGCCACGTCCAGCAGCGACACCTGCAGCTCCTTGAGCAGGTCACCGATGAGGTCGATCTCGCCGCGCAGCCACAGGCGCACGTCGGTGGCCACCTGGTCGTTGCGGCTGCGGCCCGTGTGCAGGCGCTTGCCGGCATCGCCCACGAGCTGGGTCAGGCGCGCCTCGATGTTCAGGTGCACATCCTCCAGGTCGAGCTTCCACTCGAAGCTGCCGGCCTCGATCTCCTGCGTGATCTGCGCCATGCCGCGCTGGATGTCGGCATGGTCCTGCGCGCTGATGATGCCCTGCGCGGCCAGCATCTCGGCGTGCGCCAGGCTGCCCGCGATGTCGGCCTTCCACAGCCGTTTGTCGAAGAACACGCTCGAGGTGTAGCGCTTGACCAGGTCGCTCATGGGCTCGGAGAACAGGGCGGACCAGGCCTGGGCCTTGGTGTCGAGCTGGTTGTGGGACGTGGTCGAGGGTTGGCTGGTGGACATGGGAGGGCAATAATCCGGAGGGTTCCGGCAGCCGGAACGCCCGGATGCCGCAATGCAAGAGACACAAATTTTATCGACCCCGGCAGCCCCTCGGCTCGCGCTGGTTTTCGACGCCTGCCACGTGGGCGTGGTGCTACGCGCCGTGCTGTTCGTGGAGGCCGTGGTCGGAGTGGGCGCCCTGTACGGTGCCGAGACGCCACTCGAGTGGCTGGCGCGCCTGTCGCTCGCCACCGGCGGTGCGCTGCCCGCCACGCTGGCCTGGCTGATCGCGGCGTGCAGCCTCAAGACCCTGCTGCAACGCCAGCCCACGGCGTTGCAGTACACGGCCGGCGTGCTGCTCGGCGCCGTGGCGGGGCTCTATGCCTGCGGCATGCTCGCGCTGGCCAACGTCACGGCCAGCCCGCCCTGGCTGGCCAGCGCGGCCACGGGCGCACTGTTGTCGGCCTTGCTCGTGGCAGGCCTGGTGCTGCGCGCGCGCGGACGCACGCCCGCGGCGACCACGGCGCGCCTGACGGAGCTGCAGTCGCGCATCCGCCCCCACTTCCTGTTCAACACGCTCAACAGCGCCATCGCGCTCGTGCGCGCCGAACCTGCCAAGGCAGAAGCCCTGCTCGAAGACCTCTCCGACCTGTTCCGCCACGCCCTGGTCGAGCAGGGGGAGTCGGCCACGCTGGCCGAAGAGATCCAGCTCGCGCAGCGCTACCTCGCCATCGAGCAGGTGCGCTTCGGCGAGCGCCTGCAGGTACAGTGGGTCATAGACCCCGACGCCAACGGCGCTCGCCTGCCTCCCCTGCTCCTGCAGCCGCTGGTGGAAAACGCCGTCAAGCACGGCGTGGAGCCCAGCGCGCGCGGCGGCAAGCTCCGCATCACCACGGAGCGGCGCGGCGCACGCGCCATCGTGCGCATTGCCAACACGCTGGCGCCCGGCACCGCCCCCGGCGCCACGCGCGGCCAAGGGATGGCGCTGGACAACGTGCGCGCACGGCTGGCGTTGCTACACGACGTACAGGGAGAATTCAGCGCGGGCGAAAAAGACGGCTTGTACCAGGTACGCATTGCATTGCCACTATGAACATCCTCATCGTTGACGACGAAGCCCTGGCCCGCAGCCGCCTGCGCACGCTGCTCGGTGACTGCCAGTCCCATGAGCGCCATACCCTCCAGGAGGCCGCCCACGCGGGCGAGGCGCTCGCGCTGCTCACCGCGCCCGGCGGCCGTGCCGTGGATGCCGTGCTGCTCGACATCCACATGCCCGGCCAGGATGGCATGGCCCTGGCGCATGCGCTGCGCACGCTGCCCCTGCCGCCCGCCATCGTCTTCGTGACCGCGCATGCCGAGCACGCCGTGAGTGCGTTCGAGCTCGACGCCGTGGACTACCTCACCAAACCCGTGCGCCTCGAGCGCCTGCAGCAGGCGCTGGCCAAGGTGCAGCGCACGGTGCGCCCCGCCCTGCCTTCGGCCCCGCCCGTGACCGAGGGCGAGGCCCTGCTGATCCAGGACCGCGGGCGCACCGAGCGCATTCCGCTGGCCGAGGTGCTGTATCTGAGGGCCGAGCAGAAATACATCACCGTGCGCACCTTGCTGCGCAGCTATGTGATGGACGGCTCGCTGAACGACCTGGAGGCCCGCCACCCCGCCTGGTTCCTGCGCGTGCACCGCAGCACCTTGGTGGCGCGCCGCGCGGTGCGCGCGCTGGAGAAGCACTACGACGCCGAAGAAGGCGAAGGCTGGGCCGTGCGCCTGCACGGGCTGACCGAGCTGCTGGCCGTGTCGCGCCGGCAGGTGGCCGCGGTGCGCGAGGAAATTGCGCGGGGGTGACGTGCCGCCTGGCGCCTAGCGAAGAATCGCGCGCTGCAGAGGCTCCCCCGCGCGGCGGGCGGGATGCAAAAAAAAGCGGTGCATGGCCACGGGCCCTGCACCGCTTGAACTCAGCGCTGCCGCACGCGGGCCGCAGGCCCGCCCTGCTACTTCATCTTGTTCGCAAGATCCCACATGGCATCAACGAGCTTGTCCACATCATTGGCGTCATGCCACAGGTGGGTGGAAACACGCACGCCGTAGTGGTCCTTGGGCGCACCGATCACCGCGAAGTTGGCGTTGCGGATGATGAAGTGCTGCGGATAGTCGCTCAGCATGCGCGCCACGAAGGTGCTGGACTTGGCGGAGTCCATGATGTCGTCCTTGTTGTTCTTGTAGAACGGATTGAACGAGGTCAGGGCCGACAGCAGCTTGGGGTCGTCCTTGGGCGAGTACAGCGAATCCACGCCCCAGCGCTCCGCGATTTTTTCCTTCAGGTACGAGGCCAGCGTGAGGTCGTAGGTCTCGATCTTCTTGCGGCCGATGCTGTCCCACTGCTGGCAGGCCTGCACCAGCGCCTGGAACATGGGCGTGTGCACGCTGCCACAGGACGTGACGGAGGCCGCGACATCGTAGGGAGCCTGGTTGCGGTCGGCCGCGTTGTAGCTGCTGGTGTGCACGGGATACCACTTCGGCAGGGGCAGCGGGTTGGAGGCGCGCACCTTGTTGCGGATGATGAGGATGCCGGTGGAGCCCGGGCCGCACTGCCACTTGTGGCCCGCACCGGACATGAAGTCCATGCCCAGGTCGGCGTAGTTGTAGGCCATCATGCCGGGCAGGTGGGCGCCGTCCACAATGCTGATGAGGCCGTACTTCTTCACCACGCCCATCAGGTCGGCGATGGGCAGCATGGTGCCGGTTTTGTAGGTGGGCGAGGACCACATCATGGCGCGCACGTTCTTGCCCGCGGCCTTGAGCTCGGTGATGCGCTTGTCGAACAGATCCACGTAGGTGGCAGCCGTCTGGTTGTTGCCCACGGGCATGGCGATGCGCGAGACCTCGATGCCGTAGCGGGCCACGGCAATGGCGAGCGGGGTGTCTCCGCCGCCGTGCTCGTGGTTGGTGGTGACGACCACGTCGCCCGCCTTCCAGTCCAGGCCCAGGATGGCGTGGCACATGCCGGACGAGGTGTTGGCGGAGAAGGCCAGCTCCTCAGGGTCGACGCCGAAGCCGGGCGCCACGAGCTTGCGCAGGTCCAGCAGGTTGCTGTAGCCATTGCCCGATTCGGCGGCCTTCTTGCGGTTCTCCGTATCGAACACATCCAGCACCAGCTTGGGCATCGAGCCCGCGGTGCCAATGTTCATGAAGGTCTTGTCGGGATTGAGCGTGAACATGTTCTGCACGCTGGTCCAGAAGGCTTCATCCTTCATGAGCTGCTCGCGCAGGCTCTCGGCCGTGGTGGCGGCGCTGCTGCTGCCGCAGGCCACCAGGGGGCCCAGGGCGGCGGCACCCGCGCCGTAGCCCAGGATGCGCAGAAAGTCGCGGCGCTTGGCCGTCCAGTGGCGGGTGTCGCCCAGTTCACCGTGCGCGGCGCCCACGACGGCATTCATTTCGGCGGTGTTGTGCTTCATGTCGGCTCCTGTAGGGGTCAAAAAGGGCTTCAGCGGCGGCCCACGACGGCCGCGATTTCGATCTTCACGTCGCGCGGCAGACGCGCCACTTCCACGGTGGCGCGCGCCGGAGGCGCGTTCTTGAAGTACTCGCCGTACACCTTGTTCATGGCGGCGAATTCGTTCATGTCCTTGAGGTAGACCGTGGTGGCCAGCACGTCGTCATACGACAGGCCCTGGGACTGGAGCTTGGCGCCCATGAACTTGAGCACCGCGTGCGTCTGCGCTTCGATGGTGGTGCCGTCGATGGCGTTGCCCGCCATGTTCAGGGGCAGCACGCCCGAGAAGTAGATGGTGTTGCCGTGCGACACCATCTGCGAGTACGGCCCGATGTTCTTGTAGATCTCCGTGGTGGAGAGCACCTCGCGCTTGTTCGGCGCTGCGCACCCCACCATTCCTGCGGCCATCAGGCCCGCGCCGCACACCACCGCCACACGGCGCATGCTCAACCGAAAACCCATCATGGTTAATCCCTCCAAGAGAACAACAAAATCTAACAATTCCAGGATACGGACCTTTTGTGGTTCGTATTTTTGGAACTGACGCCAGCAACGCCCTGGATATCGGCCCACCCACTTGCGAGGATCGATCAAAGTCGTTTCATGGAGAAATTCTAGGCAGCAGGCAAGCGGGGAGATAATCACTTTTTCCCCTACGCAGCATTACGCAGGCGGGGCTACGCAGTGCTACGCAGAGCCCGCTTTTCCCTCTGTAAGCGTAAGCACATGCAACAGTATGGCGGGCCTTGGGGCGCTGCCGCGAACCTGTCTTTTTTCTGACGATCACACGCCCGGATCATGAACAGAAAATATTATTTCAACCCCCATGAAAATGCCAATTCCCGATTAATAGAAATGCATAGTCGCGCATATATTTTGATATTGAAACGTGCTTGAAATGCCGCAGCTCCTGCGCTGCGCATGGTCGAATCATCACACCCGCCCATTTCCCCGGAATATGAAGACCCGCCTGGCAATAATTAGCTGCACGCAGGCACCGCCTGTTCATGAACCCGCCACCGGCAGGGCGCATGGGCACAACCCCGGTTGACAAGGGTCAAGGCCGCACGCTACAGATACCCGTCGCTCCCACGCTGCCTCCCATGCAACTCCGGCTGAAACTTGCGCTCCTGTGCGTCGTCCCCATCCTGCTGGCACTCGGCCTGGTGGCGGTGACCGTGCAACACCAAACCCTGAAGCTCGCCCGCCAGGAGCGTGAACTCGTCGAGTCGGCCTACCTGCACAGCAAGGAGACTGAACTGCGCCACTACGTGCAGTTGGCCCGCAGTGCGCTCGAACGCATCATGGACAACGGCGATGACCCGCAGGCGCAGCAGCGCCAGGCGCTGGCCATGCTCGCGCAGATGCAGTTCGGCAAGGATGGGTATTTCTTCGTCTACGACGGAAACGGCAACGTGCTGCTCGACGCGCAGCAGATGGGGCTGCAGGGTGTTGACCTGTGCGATCCCAACAGCCCCACGGGCGCCGTGCCTGCCAAGCTCATTCTCGACACGGCGCGCAACGGCGGCGGCTTCGTGCGCTACAACTGGCAGAAGCCTTCCTCCCGCCTCACGGTTCCCAAACTGGGCTACGTGACCTCGGTGCCGCAGTGGGGCTGGGCCGTGGGCACGGGCTTGTACCTCGACGACGTGGACGAGGCCCTGCGCAAGGTCGACGAAAGCGCACAGGAGAACATCGCCGGCACCCGCCGGCGCATCTACGCGATTGCGGCACTGTGCATCGTGCTCATCGGTGCGGCGGGGCTTGTGCTCAACCTCAGCGACCACCGCGTTTCCAGTGCCAAGCTGCGGCGCCTCGCGCAGCGCGTGGTCCATTCGCAGGAAGAAGAGCGCGTGCGCGTGGCCCGCGAACTGCACGACGGCGTGGTGCAGGTGCTGGTGTCGTCCAAGTTTCTGCTCGAGACCGCCCAATCGCAGCTGCAGGCCCCGCATGCCGCTGCGCCTGCGGCCCCCCGCGAGGTGCTCGACCAGGGACTGGAGCGGCTCAACCATGCCTTGCTCGAAATCCGGCGCGTTTCGCATGGCCTGCGCCCGGCCCTGCTGGACGACCTGGGGCTCACGCCCGCGCTCGCGCTCATGAGCCAGCAAGTGTGCGCCCAAGGCGCCATTGCCATGCACTTCACGGCGCATGGCGAGGCCCACCCCCTGCCAACCAGCCACGGTACGGCGCTGTTCCGCGTGGTGCAGGAGGCCGTGATGAACGCGCAAATGCACGCGCGGGCCTCGCGCGTGGACGTGGCGCTGCGGTTTCAGCGGCGCCGTGTCACGCTCGACGTGCACGACGACGGACACGGCTTCGACGTGCGGCGCGTGCAGCGGGACGGCCAGGGCGGCATCGGCCTGCGCAACATGCGCGAGCGCATCGAGGGCCTGGGCGGGCGCTTTTCACTGACCTCGGGCCGCGACGGCACCCGCATCGTGGCCGTGCTCGACCTCCCGAGCGCCCCCGAGGCGCCGATGCAGCCCGTGACGGAATTCGAACCCTCCCACATCGCCGCATGACTTCCATGATCCGGATCCTTCTGGTGGACGACCACCCTCTCGTGCGCGACGGCGTGCGCATGCGGCTGCAAGCCACGGAACACATCCGTGTTGCCGGCGAGGCCGCGAGCGTGGCCGAGGCGCTGCCCCTGGCACGGGACCTTGCGCCCGACCTCGTGCTCACCGACATCCGCATGCCCCAGGCCAGCGGCATCCACCTGGCGGCGCTGTTCCGCGAGCAGTTCCCGCTGGTGCGCGTTCTGGTGTTGTCGATGCACGAAGATCCCGAGTACGTGCGCCGCGCCGTGGCGCTGGGGGCGCGCGGCTACGTGCTGAAGGACGCACCGGCCCAGCACCTCATCGAGGCCATCGAAACCGTGTACCACGGCGGCCGCTACTTCAGTGCGGGCATAGAGCACCTGCTCGAGGCCGACGAGCCCCCTCCACGCTCGCTGCGCTCCCTCACGCCGCGCGAGGCGAGCGTGCTGCAATGGGTATCGGAAGGCCGCTCGAACAAGGAAATCGCCGCGCTCATGGGTACCTCCGTGCGCACGGTGGAGACGCACCGCCTGCACCTGCGCCGCAAGCTGCGCATCGAGGGGCAGGCCGCGCTCATGAAATACGCCGTCGACTATGCCGACCTCACGCACGATCCGCTGCATGCCATGGGTTCACCAGAACACTGACGGTGCCACGCGCAAAAAAAGGGGCCTCCGTGGCCCCTTTTTCCGTTGGCACAGCCAATCCCGTCAATGCGCGTGCCCGTGCACCGCCCCGCTCACTGCCATCACCAGGCCCATGCCCAGCAGCAGGAACGCCACCTGCACGGCCGTCTCCTTTGCGGAGAGGCGGCGCTGCAGCTGCGGGATCAGGTCGGCCAGCGCCACATAGACGAAGCTGCTCGACGCCACGGCCAGGAAGTAAGGCAGCCAGTCGTGCAGTTGCCCGACGAGGAAGTACCCCGCCAGCCCGCCCAGCGCCGTCACGGCGCCCGCCAGCGATACCTTGACGAGCGCCATGCGCCGGCTCGCGCTGGTTTGGCGCAGCACCATGAGGTCGCCCATGTGGTGCGGCACCTCGTGCGCCAGCACCGACAGCGCCGCCACCAGACCCAGGCGCAGGTCAGCCACGAAGGCCGAGGCAATCAGCACGCCATCTCCGAAGCAGTGCACGCTGTCGCCCGTGAGCACGGCCCATCCGCCCGCACGCGGGCCGTGGTGGTGATGGTGGCGCGGCGCATGTGCGCCGTGGTCATGCCCATGGTCGTGCGTTTCGGCCTGTTCTTGGGTGGCCTCGTGGCCGTGGCTGCTTGCGTGGCCGTGCTCGTGGCCGTGGTGCCACAGCTCGGCCTTGTCGAGCAGAAAGAAGAAGACCACGCCCACGAGCAGCGTGGCAAAGAGGTCGTGCGCGTCGGCCGGGCCCTCGAACGCCTCGGGCAGCAGGTGCATGAATGCCGTGGCCAGCAAGGCACCTGCGGCCAGGCTCAGCAGGTGCTGCGGCCCGACCTGGTGCGACGCATCGCCCAGGCCGGCCCGCATCAGGAAGGCGGCCACCCAGACGCTGCCAATGCCGGCGGCCAGGGTGGACAGGAGGATTGCTACCAATGTCATAGCTGCTTGCGCCCGCCAGGCGGGCGCTGGAAACGAAAAACGCCCCAAAACCAGGGGCGTCGGTTGAAAAGAAGCTCGGCTGTTTACGCGACGCCGTGGGCCTTGAACCACGCCAGCGCGCGCTTCCAGCCATCCTCGGCGGGCTCCTTGCGGTAGCTGGGGCGGTAATCGGCGTGGAAGGCGTGGGGCGCATCGGGGTACACCACGAACTCGGAGGCCTTGGCGGCGGCAGAACCATTCGCCAGGGCCGATTTCATCTTATCAATCGTGTCAAGCGGGATGCCGGTATCGGCACCGCCGTACAGGCCCAGCACCGGCCCCTTGAGGATGGGCGCCACGTCCACGGGATTCTTGGGCGTCAGCTCGTTGGCCTGTCCCACGAGGCGGCCATACCAGGCCACGCCGGCCTTCACGGGGCCATGTGCCGCATACAGCCAGGTGATGCGCCCACCCCAGCAAAACCCGGTGATGCCCACGCGCGCCAGGTCGCCCCCATTGGCGCCCGCCCACTGCACGGCCCCGTCCAGGTCGGCCAGCACCTGGGCGTCGGGCACCTTGGAAACGATTTCAGCCATGAGCTTGGCCACTTCGCCGTAGGTGGCCGGGTCGCCCTGGCGCGCGTACAGCTCGGGCGCGATGGCGAGGTAGCCGGCGCGCGCGAAGCGGCGGCACACGTCGGCGATGTATTCGTGCACGCCGAAGATCTCCTGGATGACCAGCACCACGGGCAGCCCCGTCTTGCCGGCCGGCGCCGCGCGGTAGGCAGGCACCTGGAAGCCGCCCACCGTGTAGTGCACCTCCCCGGCCGTCAGCCCGTCCGCCGGCGTCTTGACGGCCGTCTGCGCCATCAGCGGCGCTGCCGCCGCGGCATACCCCAGCCCCAGTGCGGCCTGCAGCGCCGTGCGGCGCGAGGGGCCTTGCCCCTGGTCCCGGCCGGGCAGCAGGGCTTGAAATTCGGACTGAAGATCGTCGTGCAGCATCAAGGGCTCCTCAAGTAGGGGAATGTGGAGGGCGCGCCCATGGCGAATGGGCACGGGGTCAACGCCAGCATCCGCTGGACCATTGAGTGTAGACGGCCCGGCGGGAACCCGCAGGCCGGCGCCGTATCTACCCTTTTCGTCCGACTGCCTGGAGGCCCGCCGTGCACCCACGAACGCCCGTCCCCTGCGTCACCCGCCGGGGTACGCTGCTCGCCTCCCTGGGCCTGGCCGCACTGCTTGCCGCCTGCGCGAGCGCACCGTCCGGCCCGCCCGACGCTGCCGTCCAGGCCCGGCAACGCGTGCAGGCCGAGTTCCAGGCCCACCTGCCCGCGGGTCCGCTCGACGACGCCGCGCGCCAACGCTGGCTCGACCGCGTCACCTGGGGGGCGAGCGCACCCGACCAGTCCCAGCTGCAGCACCAGGGACTGCCCGCCTGGCTGGCCGGGCAGTTGCACCCGCGCCCGGCCCCCTTGCCGGCCATGGCGCAGGCCCAGATCGACGCGCTGCGCATCACGCGCGAGCCTTTCACGCCACTGATGCTCTCGCTCGAAGCCCAGCGCCTGGCTGCGGACGCCCAACCCGACGACGAAGCCAAGCGATCCGCGCGCCAGGCCTACCAGCAGGAGCTGAGCCGGCTGGCGCGCGAGGCGCAACAGCGCTTCGTGCTGCGTGCGCTGTACTCGCCCAACCAGTTGCAGGAGCAGATGACCTGGTTCTGGATGAACCACTTCAACGTGAACCTGCGCAAGGCCAACCTGCGCGCCATGCTGGCCGACTACGAAGACCAGGCGATCCGCCCCCATGCGCTGGGGCGCTTTCGCGACCTGCTTGGCGCCAGCCTGCGCCACCCGGCCATGCTGCGCTACCTGGACAACGCGCAGAATGCCTCGGCGCGCATCAACGAGAACTACGCACGCGAACTCATGGAGCTGCACACGCTGGGCGTGGGCAGCGGCTACACCCAGGCCGACGTGCAGGAGCTCGCGCGCGTGCTCACGGGCGTGGGCATCAGCCTGAAGCCGCTCGATGCTCCCCCGCCGCGCCTGCGCCCGCAGTTGCAGGCCGACTACCGGCGCAACGGCCTGTTCGAATTCAACCCCGCCCGGCACGACTACGGCGCCAAGACGTTGCTGGGCCAGCCCCTGCACCAGCACGGCCTGGCCGAGGTGGACGAGGCGCTCGACCGGCTCGCGCGCGCGCCCGCCACGGCGCGCTTCATCGCCCACAAGCTGGCCGTGTACTTCGTGGCCGACGAACCGCCGCCCGCGCTCGTCGCGCGCATGGCCGAGCGCTTCGAGCGCAGCGACGGCGACATCGCCGCCACGCTGGCCACGCTGTTCGCCTCGCCCGAATTCGCGACCTCGCTGGGCCAGAAGTTCCGCGACCCCGTGCACTACGCCGTCGCCAGCGTGCGCCTGGCCTACGGCGGCCGCGTGGTGCAGAACCCCGATCCGCTGCTGGGCTGGATCAACCGCATGGGCCAGCCCCTGTACGGCCATGAAACGCCCGACGGCTATCCGCTCACGCAGTCCAGCTGGGCCAGCGCCGGGCAGATGACCACGCGCTTCGAGATCGCTCGCGCCCTGGGCGCCAATGGGGCGGTGCTGTTCCGCGCGGCGCCCGGCACGCCGCTCGAACAACCGCCCTACCCGCCGCTGCAGGCGTCGCCCGTGGTGCAGGCCTGGCTGCCCGCGCTCGGCGCGGACACGCGCTCGGCCCTGGTGCAGGCCAAGAGCCCGCAGGACTGGAACAC
>JASLFM010000254.1 GCA_030150585.1 Acidovorax sp. | reverse complement strand
CCGCGAGCGCCTGCGTGCGGGCGCTCTGGCTCTTGTTGCCGTGTAGCGCCATGGCCTGCACGCCGTTCTTGGTGAGGTATTCGGCCACGTTGTTGGCGCCGAACTTGGTGCGCGTGAACACGAGCACCTGGCTCCAGTTGTGCTGCTGGATGATGTGCAGCAGCACCTGCTTCTTCTTGCCGCGGCCCACGGGGTGGATCACCTGGCTGATGCGCTGCACTGTGGTGTTGCGCGGCGTGACCTGGATGCTTTGCGGGTTCTTGAGCAGGCCGTTGGCCAGCTCGCGGATCTCGTCGCTGAAGGTGGCGGAGAACAGCAGGCTTTGCTTGTCCTTGGGCACCAGGGCCAGCACCTTCTTCACGTCGTGGATGAAGCCCATGTCGAGCATGCGGTCGGCTTCGTCGAGCACGAGAATCTCGACGGTGGACAGGTCCATGAAGCCCTGCTGCTGCAGGTCCAGCAAGCGGCCGGGAGTGGCTACGAGCACGTCCACGCCGCGCTTGATGCGGTCGATCTGCGGGTTCATGCCCACGCCGCCGAAGATCACGGTGGAGTGGATGTCGAGGTACTTGCCGTACTCGCGCACCGACTCTTCAACCTGTGCGGCGAGTTCGCGCGTGGGCGTCAGCACCAGGGCGCGGATGCCCTTGCCGCCGAACTTGCTGCGCGGCGCCTGGCCTTGGGCTAGTCGGTGCAGCATGGGCAGGGTGAACGCGGCGGTCTTGCCGGTGCCGGTCTGCGCGCCGGCGAGCAGGTCGTGGCCTTCGAGTACCACAGGAATGGCCTGGGCCTGGATAGGCGTCGGATTTTCATAGCCCTGCTCGTGCACGGCCTTCAGAATGGCTGGGGCCAGATTCAGTTCGTCAAATGTCATGTAGTTGTGGATACGCCCATCCGGGCGCAGGGGTAAGGGGTATCGGCCTTGCGGGGCGGTTTTATGGGCCGCCGAGCCAGTTTGTCAGGCAGATGAGGTTCAAGGGCGGGAGCTTAGGAAAAGCGCTTCCATCGTCCCCAGCTTGGATGCTGATGCCCCGGGCAACTGGAGCCCGTGGCGCAGGGTATTGTCGCATGCGCCGATAATCCTGGCTTGTGCGCAAAATTTGGCGCCCTTTTTTGCAGTCTCTCTAACGAAGAATCCATGGCCCAATACGTCTATTCGATGAACCGTGTCAGCAAGACCGTGCCGCCCAAGCGGCAGATCTTGAAAGACATCTCCCTGTCCTTCTTCCCTGGTGCCAAGATCGGCGTGCTGGGCCTGAACGGCTCGGGCAAGTCCTCGCTGCTCAAGATCATGGCTGGCGTGGACAAGGAGATCGAAGGCGAAGCCATCCCCATGCCGGGCCTGAAGATCGGCTATCTGCCGCAGGAGCCCCAGCTGAACCCCGAGCACACCGTGCGCGAGAGCGTCGAGGAGGCCATGGGCGAGGTGTTCGAGGCCCGCGCCAAGCTCGAAGAGGTTTACGCCGCCTACGCCGACCCCGAGGCCGATTTCGACGCCCTGGCCGCCGAGCAGGCTCGCCTGGAGGCCATCATTGCCACAGCGGGCACCGACTCCGAGCACCAGCTCGAAATCGCTGCCGATGCGCTGCGCCTGCCGCCCTGGGATGCCAAGGTAGGCCTGCTTTCGGGCGGTGAAAAGCGCCGCATCGCGCTGTGCCGCCTGCTGCTGTCCAAGCCCGACATGCTGCTGCTCGACGAACCCACCAACCACCTGGATGCCGAGTCGGTCGAGTGGCTGGAGCAGTTCCTGCACCGCTTCCCGGGCACCGTGGTGGCCATCACCCACGACCGCTATTTCCTCGACAACGCGGCCGAGTGGATTCTCGAACTCGACCGCGGCCACGGCATTCCGTACAAGGGCAACTACAGCACCTGGCTGGACCAGAAGCAGGCCCGCCTGGAGTCCGAGCAGAAGGGCGAAGAGGCCCGCGCCAAGGCCCTGAAGAAGGAACTGGAGTGGGTGCGCCAGAACGCCAAGGGCCGCCAGGCCAAGAGCAAGGCGCGTATCGCCCGCTTCGAGGAACTGAGCGACTACGAATACCAGAAGCGCAACGAGACGCAGGAAATCTTCATTCCTGTGGCCGATCGCCTGGGCACCCAGGTCATCGAGTTCAAGAACGTCACCAAGAGCTTCGGCGACCGCGTGCTGATCGACAACCTGTCGATGAACATCCCGGCCGGCGCCATCGTCGGCATCATCGGCCCGAACGGGGCCGGCAAGTCGACGCTGTTCAAGCTCATCGCGGGCCGCGAGCAGCCCGACAGCGGCGAGGTGGTGATCGGCTCCACGGTGAAGATGGCCTATGTGGACCAAAGCCGCGACGCCCTGTCCGACGAGAAGACCGTGTGGGAAGACATCTCGGGCGGCCTGGACATCATCAACATCGGCAAGTTCCAGATGGCCAGCCGCGCCTATGCGGGCCGCTTCAACTTCAATGGTGGCGACCAGCAGAAGAAGGTGGGCATGCTCTCGGGCGGCGAGCGCGGGCGCTTGCACTTGGCCAAGACGCTGATTGCGGGTGGCAACGTGCTGCTGCTGGACGAACCTTCGAACGACCTGGACGTGGAAACCCTGCGCGCCCTGGAAGACGCGCTGCTCGAATACGCGGGCACGGTGTTGGTTATCAGCCACGACCGCTGGTTCCTCGACCGCATCGCCACCCATATCCTGGCCGCCGAAGGCGACAGCCAGTGGGTGTTCTTCGATGGCAACTACCAGGAGTACGAGGCCGACAAGAAGAAGCGCCTGGGCGAGGAAGGTGCAAAACCCAAGCGCATGCGCTACAAGGCCCTCAAGTAGTGCTTTAGGATTGCCGAAGGTATCGCCAACTCCAGCGCCGTCATGTCACCGACCGAGTCCAGCATCCGAACGGTATTCCGCGTCTGCGTCGTCAATGCCGTTCGCAGGGGAGAGGCCCTCATGGCGGAACTGGTCAAGACGGTGGCGTCGGCGCTGACGGGTGAGGAATCCTCCACGCGCAACATCGAGCAGCGCACGCAGCTCGCCGACGCGCTGCGCCTGCTGCGCGAGCACGAGGCGGCGCTCGTCAAGGCCTACCCCATGGCCTTGCTCGAAATGTTCGCGGAGGGACCGTCCACACGCAAGGCGCGGCCCGCTGACACGGGCATGGATTTTGGCGAGCTGTCCATCATGGACGATGCCGAGGTGCAGTCCGAGATGGAGTTCTCCCGCGCCCAGCAACTGGCTGCCCACGCGACCGACGCAACGCTGGCCGAGCTCAACGCCCTGGTCAGTGCGGCCCAGGGCCTGCGCAGCATCCAGCCCGAGCGCAATCCGCTGCGCCCCGAGTGCTACATCCGCGCGCTGCAGCGCGTGGTGGGCGATACAGGGGTCTCGGCCGAAGTGCGGCAGGTCTGGATGCAGCGCATGCGCGAGCCGCTGAGCCAACTGTTGTCCGAGGAGTACGGCACCGCCGCCAAAGCCCTGCGCGAGCAGGGCGTGCAGCCCGTGGGCTATGCCCCGCGCGGCATGGCGCGCAGCAGCCTGCAGGGCGGCGGCTATGCGCACAGCCAGCAAAGCGGCGGATACGGCCAGACAGGCTACGGCACGGGGTACGGCACCGGCTTCGGTGGCGTGGCGAACGACTATGCCGGATCGGGCTACAGCCGCAGTGGGGCAGCCTCGAACTGGGGTGGCCCCTACCAGCAGAGCGCCGAAGCCGAGGAAGCCCTGCTCACCGTGGGCATGCTGCGCCAGATGCTCGCGGCGGAGCTGGGCAGCGGTGCGGCCGTCTCCATGCCCGGCGGGGGCTACTACCCTCCGGGCCAGCCCGCCGGCTATGCGCCGAACTACGTGCCCCAGGCCGCAGCCGAGGCCATGGACGACATTGCCCAGCTCGAGCGCATCGTGGGCCGCCTGGCCCAGCCGTCGGTGCCCCAGGGCTGGCGGGGCCCGTCTGGCGTGGCGGCCGTGCCGGTCTACGCGGTGCCCCAGGGCGCTGTGGCGATGGACGCGAGTGCCATGGCGGGGGAGGTGGTGAGCCGCATGGTGGCCCATTTGGTGCAGGACCAGCGCCTGCTGCCTTCCGTGCAGCGCGCCGTGCGCAACCTGGAGCCTGCGCTGCAGCAACTCGTGCGGCATGACCCCCATTTCTTCGACAACGACACCCACCCCGCGCGCCGCCTGCTCGACGAGGTGACCGAGCGCAGCCGTGCCTTCACGGCGGAGAGCGCGCCGGGCTTCAGCCGCTTCATGCGCGTGGTGAACGAGGCGGTGGTGCATCTCTCGGGCCAGGACATCCAGGACGCCGCGCCGTTCGCATCCGTGCTCACGGCCCTTGAGGCGGCCTGGAACGCGCAGGCGCAGAAGGAGCGCGCCCAGCGCGAGGCGAAGGAGCAGGCGCTGCGCATCGTAGAGCAGCGCGCCATGCTCGCCGCGAAGATTGCAGCCGACATCCGCAAGCTGCAGGACGTGGACCAGGTGCCCGCCGACGTGCTCGATTTCGCCACCGGCCCCTGGGCCGAGGTTGTGGCGCTGGCCCAGGTCAGCGCGGCCGACCCCGCCGCCGAGGGCGGGGACCCGGGCGGCTACCTCGCCTTGGTGCCCGAGCTGTTCTGGAGCGTGCAGCCGGCCCAGGTGGGTGCCGACACGCAGCGCCTATCGGCCGTCCTGCCGGGGCTGCAGGCCACGCTGCGCCAAGGGCTGTTGAGCATAGGCCGCTCCGAGTCGCAGATCCAGTCGTTCCTCGCGCGCCTGGAGGCGCAGCATGACGAGGTGTTCGCCACGGCGCTCGCCGCTGCCCAGGCCGCGGCCACCGAGGTTGAATCCCAGGTGCCCGACCGCCTGCAGGACGAAACCGTGGTCCCGGCCGAGGCGGTTGAAATTGACCTGCCCGCCGAGGGCCCTGTGCCAGCCGAGGCGGTCGACCCGTACCCCGAATTCCGTGTGGGCATCTGGGTGGAGCTCGTCAACCAGCGCAAGCCGGTGCGCACACAGCTGACCTGGGCGAGCCCGCACAAGACGCTGTTCCTGTTCACCGCACAGGACAACAGCACCCAGTCCATGACGCGCCGCATGCGCGACAAGCTCATGGCCGAGGGCAGCATGCGCGTGCTGCCCGCACCGCCGCCGCCACTGGCGCCCGAGGCGGGGCGGGGGCGCAAGCCTTCTCCCTCGGCACGCTGACCGATTGCTCTTAGAAAGAGAGTGGCCTGCGCAGGCGGGATGGGTGCTGGAGCCTGAAAAGGCTCAGGCCTTTTCTTCTACAGCCGCGCCGCCGCCTTCCGCCATCCCCCGCACCCTCTTGCGCACCAGGTGGATGTGGTTGCGCAGCGCATACAGCTCATCGGCGTAGGACAGCGGCACGCTCACCTTCTCGACATGCGCGTCGAGCCGGTCCAGTTCGGCAAACAGGTCCTCGGGTCGCGCCGTACCGGCCTCCATTTGCGCCTCGATCTCGCGCAGGCGCCCGTACCAGCGGAACACGCGCGAACGTACACGGAACTGGTAGAGCGGTGGCACGATGCGCGACAGCGGCAGCATCGCGGCCAGCACGATGCCCAGCACCAGCCACATGCGCTCGATCAGGTTGGCCAGCCAGAACGGCAGGTAGCGCTGCAGCAGCGGCACGCGCTCGTTGATCGCGCGCTCGCCTTCCTTGGCAATGGGCAGCTCGGCGTTGCGCGTGTTGGGGAACTCGCGCGCGCGGTTGAACCACCCCGCGCCGCTGTGGATGGTTTGTGCGCTTTGCGCGAACAGCGTGAGCAGGGCGGGGTGCGTTCCCTCGCGCGCGAGCAGCGAGGTGGTGGAGGCCACCAGCCGCACGTTGCGCGGCGGTACGTTGGCTGCCAGGTCCACCACGCCGCGCGGCAGCGTGACGGGGGAGAGGAACGGAAAGCGGCGGCTGTAGGCCTCGTTCTGCGCGAAGTCGAGCAGCTGAACGCCAGGCGTCTGCAGCAGCATCTGCACCATGGGTGACTCGGGGGCCGAGACGAACACCAGCGCATCGAGCCGGCCCGCGAGGAACTCCACCACGGCGGGTGTCTGGTCGAGCCGCGAGAGTTGCAGCGCGGCGAGCGGCACGCGGTTGGCATCGAGCAGCTTCTCCAGCAGCGCCCGCACGCCGCTGCCCGCGGCACCCACGTTCACGCGCAGGCCGCGCAACTGGTGCAGGCCCTCGAGCCGGCCCGAGGGCGCAGTGCGCCGCGCTGCCTCGGTGCGGTAGAACAGCCACACAGGCTCCACAAAGAGATTGCCCAGCGAGACGAGCTCGTCCTGGTCATCGGGTTGCAGCTCGCCCGAGCCGCCCTGCACGAAGGCCAGGTCCGCCCGGCCGTCCCGCAGCAGCTGCAGGTTCGCCGACGAGCCCTCGCTGCGCAGCAGCTGGACCTCGATGCCCTCCGCCGCAAGGGCCTGCTGGTAGCGCTTGCCAAATTCCTCATAGGCGCTTTGCTCGGGACCGGTAGCCAGCGTCACCGTCTTGGGCGGCGTGGGCTTGATCCACCAGAAGGCCGTCACCACCAGTCCGATGCCCAGGAAGGCGATGGGCCCGGCAGAGATGAACAGGTCGCGGATGGACAGCAGCAGGTTGCGCAGGCGATGGGACATGCGGTTCATCGCGCCTGCCTCCAGTCCGCGAGGCCCGGTAGCACGAGCCCTTCGGCGGTGGTGATGCTCCGCGCTGCCTGCACCGCGCGCACCGTGGCCTGCGCCACGGCCTCGGCCGCCATGGCGGCCAGCACCAGCATGCCGGGGGAATGCGCCGCGAGGCCCGTGGCCAGCGTGAACAGCGTGTCTCCATCGCTCATGGTGTGCACGGGGTTGATGCTGCGCGCCAGGCCGTCATGGCCCGCCACCGCCAGGCGCTGCGCCTGGACCTTGGTGAGCGGCGCGTCGGTGGCGATTACGCCGATGGTGGTGTTGGTGCCCGCGAGCAGCGGGTGGGGCGGCTCGCCGCGCAGCAGCGCGCGGCGCGTGTCGCGCAGGGACTGGTCGCTCTCGGCGCGCGCGCCGGCCAGGGGCAGACCGGTATCGGGGTCGACCACGTCGCCCAGGGCGTTGCAGGCGATCAGCGCGCCCACGGTGACGTCCTGGACGGTGACCGACGCCGTTCCGATGCCGCCCTTCATCGCGTGCTGCATGCCGAAGGCCTTGCCCACGGCAGCGCCCGCGCCCGCGCCTACATTGCCCTCGGCCGGGGCGGCATGCGAGGCGGCAGCGCAGGCCGCGTAGCCGGCCGCCGCGTCGGGCCGCACCTTCATGTCGCCCACGTGCAGGTCGAACAGCACGGCGGCGGGCACCAGCGGCAGGCGGCCCACCCCCACGTCGAAGCCCACGCCCTGCTCCTCAAGCCAGCGCACGGCGCCCGTGGCGGCTTCAAGCCCCCAGGCGCTGCCGCCCGCGAGCACGATAGCGTGCACCTTGTCGACGAGATTGCCGGGGGCCAGCAGATCGGTCTCGCGCGTGCCGGGCGCGGCGCCGCGCACATCCACGCCGCCCACGGCGCCCTCGCGCGCGATGACCACGCTGCAGCCCGTGGGGCGGCGCGGGTCGGTGAAGTGGCCGGCCTCGATGCCGGCGACGTCGGTGATGGCGCTGTGGGAAAGACGGGTACGCATAGGTTGGGGATTATGGTGCGGGCCTTATCTGCGTTACCACAAAGGCACCATTCACCTGCTCGGCGCGAAAGTGCACCTTGTCGCCCACCTTGATCTGGCTGGCCTGTGCGGGGTCGCGCAGCGTGAAGACCATGGTCATGGGGGGCATGCCGAGGTTTTTCAGCTCGCCGTGGCGCAGGGTGATCTTGCCGGTGCGCGCGTCCCAGCGGGTGACTTCGCCCTCGCTGAGCTCTTGCGGGGTGCTGGCGGTTGCAGAAGGTGCGGTTTGTGCGGCGCTGACGAGGCTGGCGGCTGCCAGGGCGGCGCAGAGGATGAACCGTTTCAACATGGTGGACTCCTTTAGCGGTAGCTGGTGAAGATGCGGGTGGTGACATCGCTGCCCTGGCCCCTGGCGACCAGCAGCACGTCGTACGGGTCGCGGCGGCCGTTGTAGGCCGGGCCGTCCATGCCGGGGCTGCCCACGGGCATGCCGGGTACGGCCAGGCCCAGGGCCTGCGGCTTCTGGGCGAGCAGCTTGCGCACGTCGGCGGCGGGCACATGGCCCTCGAGCAGGTAGCCGCCCACGAGGGCGGTGTGGCACGAGCCCAGGCGCTGCGGCAGCCCGAGACGGGCACGCACGGCCGTGTTGCCCGTGTCGTGCACGGTGACCTGGAAGCCGTGGGACCGCATGTGCTCGATCCAGTCGTGGCAGCAGCCGCAGCTGGGGTCCTTCCAGACTTCGACGGCAACGGCCTGGGGCTTGGCATGGGCGGTGAAGGAGGCGGCCAGGGCGGCGGCCAGCAGGGTGCGGCGCTTCATGGCGTCACCTCGATGGTGCCCTTCATGCCCGCCTGGTAGTGGCCGGCGATCAGGCAGGCGAAGTCGAAGCGGCCCGCGCGGTTGAAGTTCCACAGCAGCTCGCCGGTCTTGCCCGGGGCCACATGGGCCATGTAGGGCTCGTCGTGCTCCATGGCAGGGAACCGGAGCATCGCCTGCGCATGCTCGTCCAGCGTGGCCTGCGTGCCCAGCACCACTTCGTGCAGGACCTGGCCCTGGTTCTCCACGCGCAGGCGCACGGTTTCGCCGCGCCGCACGGCGATGTGGCGGGGCGTGAAACGCATGTCGTCCGTCATGCGCAGCGTGATGGTGCGCTGCACGGCCTTGGCATCGCCCGCGATGCCCCAGGGCTTCTGCTCGGGCACGGCGGCGGTTTTCGATGCGGCATGCCCGGCATCGCCATGCGCGAAAGCGGCGCTGGCGCCCATCCATACTGCGCAAGCAGCTACGAATTTGATAGTTTTCATAGAACTCTCCAAAGCAAGGGAAGGCTTCAGTGGTGGCCGTGCGCACCGTCGCCGGGCTTGCGCACGCTGGGGGCACCGGGCGCCTGGCCCGGCGCGGTCTGGCGTGGGGCGGTGGCGGGGGCGGCGCCCCCTTCGGTCCATTCACGGGCCACGGTGCCGGCGGGGTGCCGGTACCAGCCCGGATCGCGCCAGTCGTTGGCGCCGAGGCCCTGCCGTACCTTGAGCGTGGTGAACATGCCGCCCATCTCCAGCGCGCCGAAGGGGCCGGTGCCGGTCATCATGGGGAAGGTGTTGTCGGGCAGGGGCATCTCCATGGCCCCCATGTCGGCCATGCCGCGCTCGCCCATCACCATGTAGTCGGGCACGATCTTCTGGATCTTGCCGACCAGGCCCCGGTGGTCTACGCCGATCATGGTGGGCACGCCGTGCCCCATGGCACCCATGGTGTGGTGGCTCTTGTGGCAGTGCAGCGCCCAGTCGCCGGGTTCGTCGGCGATGAACTCCACCTGCCGCATCTGGCCCACGGCCACGTCGGTGGTGACCTCGGGCCAGCGCGCGCTCCTGGGCACGGGGCCGCCGTCGGTGCCCGTCACCTCGAATTCGTGGCCGTGCAGGTGGATGGGGTGGTTGGTCATGGTGAGGTTGCCCACGCGCAGGCGCACGCGGTCGCCGCGCCGCGCGACCAGCGGGTCGATGGCGGGGAACACGCGGCTGTTGAAGGTCCAGATGTTGAAGTCCGTCATCTCGTTGACGCGCGGCGTCATGCTGCCGGGCTCCACCGCATAGGCGGCGAGCAGCCAGGCGTAGTCGCGCTGCACGTCGGCGATGAGCGGGTGCTTTGCCTTGGGGTGGGTGATCCACAGGCCCATCATGCCCATGGCCATCTGCACCATCTCGTCGGCGTGCGGGTGGTACATGAAGGTGCCGGGGCGACGCGCCGTGAACTCGTAGACGAAGGTCTTGCCTGGCGCGATGTGCGGCTGGGTGAGGCCCGCCACGCCGTCCATGCCGTTGGGCAGGCGCTGGCCATGCCAGTGCACGCTGGTGTGCTCGGGCAGGCGGTTGGTGACGAAGATGCGCACGCGGTCGCCCTCGACCACCTCGATCGTCGGGCCCGGGCTCTGGCCGTTGTAGCCCCACATGTTGACGAAGAAGCCCGGCGCCACCTCGCGCACCACGGGTTCGGCGACGAGGTGGAATTCCTTGACCCCGTCGTTCATGCGCCAGGGCGTGGTCCAGCCACCCAGCGTGACCACGGGCTGGTAGGGCCGCCCGTTGGGCGGCACGAGCGGCGCGGCCGTGTCGGCCGAGGACTGGGTGGCGGGTTCGGGTAGCGCGGCCAGGGCGGCGCGGCCCACGGAGGCTGCGGCCACGGCGGTGGCCGCGCCCGCGAAGAAATTGCGGCGGTTCATGTCAGTGGCCTCCCTGGGCGGCGCCGGTGTTTGTGGTGGTGGGTGCCGTGGCAAGGCCCTGCAGGGCACCGGGCGAGGTGCCCGTGAGCGCGAGCCGCAGATCGGTGTCCGCGAGCCAGAAGTCGCGCTGGGCCTCGGTGGCTGTGGCCACGGCTTGGGTGGCGTTGCGCGCCTCGGCCAGCAGGTCCCAGACGCTGGCGAGCATGCCGTTGTAGCGCAGCAGGGTTTCGTCCTGGACGAAGCGGGCCAGCGGCAGCACTTCGGCCTGCTGCTGGTGCGCCAGGTCCCAGGCCGTGCGGTAGCTTTGCCAGGCGGCGCGGGCTTCGCTGCGCGCGCGCAAGGCGCCCTCCTGCAGCTGCGCGGCGCTGCGCCGCACCTCGGCGCGCGCGCGGCCGCTGGCCGCGCCGCCCCAGTCGAACAGCGGCAGGGGCAGCTCCAGCTCCCAGCCGTGCTTGGTGTCGCTGTGGCCCGTGGCCTTCTCGGTGGAGGTGTTGTCGCTGTAGGCCAGGCCGATGTCGCCGAACACGCTGCCCACGCCGGCCCAGCCCTCGCGGTCGGCCAGGTGGTCGAGGTCGCGGCGCAGGGCGCGCAGGTCCAGGCGCTCGCGCAGCGCCGTGGCCTCGATGCCGTCGCTGGTTTGCAGCGCCGATGCCTGCGCCGGCAGCGGGGGCAGCTGCTGCGGCAGGCGGTACTGCGCTTGCGCGCCCCACAGGCCCATGAGGCGCGTGAGCTGCTCGCGCTCCACGGCCGCCGCCAGCCGCGCGCGGGCGAGCTGGGCCGCCGCATCCTGCTGGATGGCCAGCTCGCGCGCCTGGCGCAGGCGGCTCCAGTTGCCCACGCGCGCCATGCGGCGCGCGAGTTCGCCGCCGGCCTCGGCGGCCTCGTGCATGCGCTCGCGCGCGGCCAGCACCTGTTCGGTGGCCACGGCGCGCAGCCAGGCGCGGCGCGTGTCGGCGGCAAGCGCCAGCACGTCCTGCGCGGCGGCCAGCGTGGCCTGCTCCATCTGCAGGCCCTGCCAGCGCGTACGCCAGGGCAGGGTCAGCACGTCGAGCAGGCTGAACGAGAGCTGGCGCTCGATCTCGCGCTCGTGGCCGTTGGCGAAGCGCCCGAGCGTGAGGTGCGGGTTGGCCAGCGTGAGCGCCTGCACGCGCTCGGCGTCGCGCACGCCGAGCTGGGCCAGGCGTGCCTGCAGGCCGGCGTTGTTGAGCAGCGCGATGCGCACCGCCGTGTCGCCGTCCACGGGCTGGCGCAGCCATTCGCCGATGCGCTCCTGTGCCTGGGCGCGGGCGCTGGCATCGGCGCCAGGGAGTTGGGCTTCGGCGGGCAGGCGGGGCGCCGCGAGGGACTGCACTTCGCCGCGCAGGCCGTCGGGCGAGACGCTGGCGCAGCCGGCCAGCACCAGGGCCGCGCCGAGGGCGGAGAGCAGGAACAGAGGGCGTTTCATGGGCGGCCCCCGTGGACGGGGTGGCCTGCTGCGGGGGCGGGAGTAGCCTGTCCACGGGCCTGCGCGGCCTCCCAGGCGGCAATGTCGGCATGGCCGCGCGGGAAGGCGCCCACGGCCTCGTGGGCGGCGTGCCAGCCGGTTTGCGCGGTCTCCACGCCGCCGCTGGCGGGCAGGGGCGGGTGCTGCAGGGGCGGGACGGCGGCCGACGGATCGGCCGCCGGTGCCGGGAGGGGCTGCTGGGCCCCGGCGGGAGCGGCCGCGCAGGCCGCGAGGACCAGGAACGAAAGGGTGTGCGCCAAGCGCATGGAAATCTCCGGAAAGCGGGACGGAACCGCGTCCGCAACGCAGCGGCGTAGGGGCACGCAAGGTGCCGGCGCACGCAGGCTGCGGACGCACCTAGGGCGTCACGGCTCAGGAGATGGGTGGCTTGATGGCGAGCGCCGCAGGGGCGCTGGCAAAGCGCGCGCCGCCATGCGGGCGCAGCGCGCTGGGGGCCCGTGCCTGGGGCGGCACGGGCAGGTGGGTGTGGGACAGGGCCGAGTGGCAGATGCCGCAGGCCGAGCAGCCGGAGCCGTGCTCATGGCTGCAGTCGGCGCCGGGGGCGCAGGTGCCGGCCGCGGCGGCTTCGTGGGTGCCATGGTCCCCATGGCCGGAGGCCTGCTCAATCGCGTGCACCGTTTCGTGGCCCATGAGCGCATGGGCCGGGGCGTTGGAATCGGTGGGCGCATGGTGGTGCGCGGGCTCGGCGGATAGTGGCACGGGGGCCGCGCCCATCGCCATGGCGTCGCCCAGCAGGCCGCGAAGGACCAGCAGCAGCATCAGAACGAAGGACAGGCCACGGCGCATGGGCCGAATGATACTTGCCGCCGGCTGAAAGTTCCGGCTACATCGCCAGGTAGCGGCCTGGCCGGTGGTTCATGGCCAGCACGAGGTTCAGCGCCACGGCACCCGCGATGGACCAGACCACGCGCAGCGGCTCTACGGTGAAGAGCGCCAGTGCCACGATGCAGCAGTCCACGGCCATCTGCACCTTGCCCGCGCGCCAGCCGTAGCGGTCCTGCAGGTACAGCGCGAGGATGCCCACGCCGCCCAGGCTGCAGCGGTGGCGGAACAGCACCAGAAAGCCCGTGCCCGTGATGAGCCCGCCCGCAATGGCCGCATAGAACGGCTGCAGCTGCGCGATCTGCAGGAACTGTGTCTGCAGGTCGGTCAGCACCGACAGCAGCAGCACGGCCGCAAAGGTCTTGAACGTGAATGCGCGGCCCAGCTTGCGCCAGGCGAGCCAGTAGAACGGCAGGTTGAGCGCGAAGAACACCTTGCCGAAGCTCCAGCCCGTGGCGTAGTGCAGCAGGAAGGCCAGGCCCGCCGTGCCGCCCGTGAGCAGCCCCGCGCTCGTGAAGAAGGCGATGCCGACCGAGATGAGCAGCACGCCCGTGAACAGCGCCACGGCGTCTTCGGTGCGGGAGTGGGGAACCAGGGAAGGAGCGGCGGCGGTGGACATGGGGCGGTTGTTCGCAAAAACGGTGCCGGCGAGGCCGGGTGCGGGATTGAACCATGGCCCGGCCACGCGGGCCTTGCGCTGAGTCAAGGCGCTGGGGCTCAGGCGGTGGGCTCCCAGCGGCGCAGGCGCAGGCCGTTGGCCACCACGAGCAGGCTCACGCCCATATCGGCCACCACGGCCATCCACATGGTGGCCATGCCCGCGAGGGCCAGCGCGAAGAACACGGCCTTCACGCCGAGCGCGAGCGCGATGTTCTGCCACAGCACGCCGTGGGCCTGGCGCGAGAGGCGCACGGTGTCGGGGATGCGGCGCAGGTCGTCGTTCATGAGCACCACGGCGGCCGTCTCCATGGCCATGCCCGTGCTGTGCGTCCCGCCCATGGCGAAGCCCACGTCGGCGCGCGCGAGCGCGGGGGCGTCGTTGATGCCGTCGCCCGTCATGGCCGTGGCGCCGCGCGTGCGCTGCAGCTCGGCCAGCGCGTCTTGCTTGTCCTGTGGCAGCAGGCCGCCGCGCGCGTCCTCGATGCCGGCCTCGGCCGCCACGGCGCGCACGGTGGCCGCGTTGTCGCCGCTGAGCACGATGGGCTCCACGCCCAGGGCCTGCAGCTGTGCCACGGCCTCGCGTGCATGGCGGCGCAGCGGGTCGGCCACGGCGAAGAGGGCGAGCACCGCGGCATTGGTGGCCAGCAGCGTGACGGTGCGTCCCTGCTGCTCGTGCGCGGCCAGGGCCTGTTCGAGTGCGGCATCGGCCAGTCCCATCTCGCGCACGAGGCGCAGGTTGCCGAGCACGATGCGCTGGCCGTCCAGCCTGCCCTCCACGCCCCGGCCGGGCAGGGCGCGCAGGTCCTGCACGGCGCTGGCCGTGGCGGTGGACTCGAGGCCTGCAGCGATGGCGCGCGAGACGGGATGTGGGGAGCGGTTCGCGAGCTGCCCGGCCATGGCGGCGGCCATGGCGGAGTCGGCCCCGTTCCACGCCTGCCAGTCCACGAGCGTGGGGCTGCCCGTGGTGAGCGTGCCGGTCTTGTCGAGCGCGATGGCGCGCAGGCCCCGCGCCGATTCGAGCGCGCTGCCGCCCTTGATGAGGATGCCGCGCCGCGCGGCGGCCGTGAGCGCGCTCACCACGGTGACGGGCGTGGAGATCACGAGCGCGCAGGGGCAGGCGATCACGAGCAAGGCCAGGGCCTGGTAGAGGGCCTGCTTCCATTCCCAGCCCGCCACCAGCGGCGCAAGCGCCGCGAGCAGCACGGCGAGCACGAAGACGATGGGTGTGTAGACGGCCGCGAAGCGGTCCACGAAGCGCTGCGTGGGCGCCTTGCTGGCCTGGGCCTGCTCCACCGCGTGCACGATGCGCGACAGCAGCGTGCTGCTGGCGGGCGCCGTCACTTCCATGAACAGCTCGCCCTGCTGGTTCACGCTGCCTGCGTAGAGCGGGTCGCCGGGGGCCTTGTCAGCGAGCTGGCTCTCTCCGGTGATGGGGGCCTGGTTCACGGCGCTCTCGCCGCGCGTGACGGTGCCGTCGAGCGGCACGCGCGCACCGGGAGCGATGCGCACGGCGGCGCCCAGCGGCACCTGGGCCACGGGCTGGCGCTCGGCGCCGCCGCCGGGTTGCACCACGTCGGCGGTTTCGGGCGCGAGGTCGAGCAGGCTGCGGATGGCATGGCGCGCGCGGTCCATGGCGCCGTCCTCGATGCGCTCGGCGGCGGCGTACAGCGCCATCACCATCGCTGCCTCGGGCCATTGGCCGATCAGGAAGGCGCCCGTCACTGCCACGGCCATGAGCGCATGGATGCCCAGGCGCAGCCGGGCCAGGTCCTTGAGCCCGGATCGGTAGACGCCCAGGCCCGACAAGGCGATCGCCACCAGGGCCAGCGCCAGCCCCCAGGCTTCTTGCTGGAACCAGTGCGCGCCTTCCGCGCCCGCTGCCATCACAAGCGCCGCGGCGATGCGCGGCCAGCCCGGCAGCACGCCGTGGTCATGGCCCGCATGGGGGTCGGCGCTGCAGGCGCAACTGCCGCAGGCACCGGCCTCGGCCGGCGGAGAAACCGCGGCATGGCCATGCATATGGCCAGGGGAATGGGGTGGGTGGTTGTGGTTCATGCCATCATTGGAAAGCTGAAAGTCACTTCAAGGTCAAGCCATGTCCGCCACGCTGCACTACCGCATCGGCGAGGCCGCCAAGCGCTCGGGCGTTTCGGCGGCCAACATCCGCTACTACGAGAAGGAAGGGCTGCTCGCCCCCGGAGGGCGCAGCGACAACAGCTACCGCTTCTACAGCGAGTCGGATTTGCACCGGCTGCGCTTCATCCGGCTGTGCCGCGCGATGGACATGTCGCTCGACGAGGTGCGCACGCTGCTGGCCATCGACGGCTCGGGCGCCGGGGCCGACCACGTGGCCTGCGCGACGTTGGACGCGCACCTGGAGCACGTGCGCACACGGCTGGCGGAGCTGCGCACGCTGGAGCAGGAGTTGCGCGCGCTGCGCGGCCGCTGCGATGGCTCCGCCGGCCCCTGCCATGTGATCGAGGCGCTGCACGAGCGTGCCGAGGCCCAGGCGCTCGCGCCGCAGCGCAACGCGCCTGCGCACCGCCATGTCTGAGTCTGCTTTGAAATTCATAGCTGCCAGCGCTCATGGCTATTGCGCGAGAGGCCAATTTGTTACCCGGGCTGGTGTGCGCCCACCTATGATGGCCGCATGATCGCGAGCCTTGCCTCCCTCTCCTGGCCCGAGCGCCTGTGGCGCACGGCGCGGCGCTGGGCACTGGCCTGGTGGCGCAATGTGTACCTGGGCGCGGTGGTGCTGGTGCTGGTGTGCTCGCCGTCGAGCTACGGGCGGGGCACGCGCGCACGCCTGGTGCGCCACATGTACCTGAACACGGCGCCCATCCTGCTGGGCTTCACGGTGCTCGCTGCGCTGATCTGCCTGGTGATCACGCGCATCGTGGTGGTCACGGCGCTGAGCTACGGCCTCTCGCGCTATGCGCTCGAAATGGTCGTACGCGTGCTGGTGCTCGAGCTCATCCCGCTCACGGCCGCGCTCTTCGTGGCCCTGCGCTGCACCATTCCCAACGGTGTGCAGCTCGCGTCCATGCGCGAGTCGGGCCACTTCGATGCACTGCGCCGCCACGGGGCCGACCCGGTGCGCGTGGAACTGCTGCCGCGCGTGGTGGCGGGCGTGTATGCCTGCATCACGCTCGCGGCGCTGTCGTGCGTGGTGGCGCTGGTCATGGCCTACCTGGGCGTGTACGGCTTCAGCCTCGCAGGGCTGCCGGCATACACGCGCATGTTCGGCCAGGTGTTCTCGCCGGGCATTACGCTGGTGTTCGTGCTCAAGACGCTGTTTTCGAGCCTGGCGGTGGCGTTGATCCCCACGGCCTCGGCGCTCCATCCTCCCGATGGGGATGGCGCTCAGGCCGAATCCGAACTCGGCGGGCTCGCGCGCATGTTTGCCGTGCTGCTGTTGATTGAAGTCGCCTCGCTGATGGGCAACTACTACTGATTCCAATGACCGAACCGACCCCTGAACCTGCACCGCCGCCCGCCGAGCTCCTGCGCCCCGTGGCGCACCTGCCCGCCAAGGCCGCCGCGCTGCTGCTGTTCACGTTCGCGCTGATCGTGGGATCGGCGCTGTACCTGCTCTATGCGCGCGGCGCGTTCGAGCCCACGCAGGAGCTCGTGCTCACGGCCGACGATTCCGAGGGCGTGGTGGTGGGCATGGACATGACCTTCTCGGGCTTTCCCGTGGGGCGCGTGCGCCGCATCGAACTCGCGCCCGAGGGCAATGTGCGCATCGTCATTGACGTGCCGCGCAAGGACGCGCACTGGCTGCGCGAGTCGAGCGTGTTCACGCTGGTGCGCGGCCTGGTGGGCGGCACCACCATCAAGGCCTACAGCGGCATCCTCACCGACCCGCCGCTGGCCGATGGCGCCGTGCGCCCCGTGCTGCGGGGCGACGCGACGGCCGAGATCCCGCAGCTCATGGCCTCTGCGCGCGAGCTGCTTGCCAACCTTACCGCGCTCACGGCGCAGGACTCGGCCCTGGGCGCCACGGTGGCCAACGTGCAGACGCTGACCGAGCGGCTCAAGGGCCCGGGCGGCGCCCTGGGCGTGCTCATGGGTAACGAGCAGGATGCGCGCAAGATCCTCGCCACGCTCGACCGCACGAACCACCTGCTCGCGCGCATCGACGGCATGGCCGCCAAGGCGGACACACAGGTGTTCGGCGCGCAGGGCGTGCTGCCCGAGGTGCGGGCGGCCGTGGGGCAACTCAACGGCCTGCTGGGCGACACGCGCGAGAGGCTGCGCAAGGTGGACGCGGTGCTGGCCGAGGCGCAGGCCGTGGGCGCCAATGCGCGCGAGGCCACGACCGACCTCGGCGCGCTGCGCGCCGAAGTCGAGAGCAACCTGCGCAAGGTGGAGTCGCTGCTCAACGACCTGAACCGCAAGTGGCCCTTTGCGCGCGACCCGCGCGAGACGGAGTTGCGCCTGCCATGACACTGCTTTCTTCCCTTGGCCGGGCGGCCCTGCCGGCCCTGGCCGCATCGCTCGTCGCCGCTTGCGGCAGCCGCCCGCCGGTGCCCGACTGGCAGCTCAACGCACAGAGCGCCGCCCAGCGCGCCACCGAGGCCTACCTGGCAGGCAATGCGCGCGTGGAGCAGCTCGAATGGGAGCGTGCGCGCACTGAGGTGGCGCGCACGGGGCGGCCCGATTTGCTCGCGCGACTCGAACTCATGCGCTGCGCCGCCCAGGTCGCCAGCCTCGCGCTGCAGCCCCCGGTGTGTGAGCGCTTCGAGGCCCTGCGCGCCGACGCGGCCGCTCCCGAGCGTGCGTATGCGGACTACCTGGCAGGGCACGCTGCGGGGGCTGATGCAGCATTGCTGCCCGAGGCCCACCGCGCCCTGCTGGCCGCTGGGGCCGACCCGGGCGCGGCGCTGGCCGCTATGGCGGACCCGCTCGCGCGCTTGGTAGCTGCAGGTGCCCTGCTGCAGGCGGGGCGCGCGGGGCCGGCCGTCATGGCCCAGGCGGTGCAGACGGCCTCGGAACAGGGCTGGCGCCGGCCCTTGCTGGCATGGCTGCTCGCGGCCGTTCAGCGGGCCGAGCAGGCTGGCGATGCGCAGGAGGCAGCGCGCCTGCGCCGCCGCGTGGCGGTCGTGCAGGGAGGGGGGCGCTGATCAGTTCAGGTTAGCGCAGCCGGGCCTGCAGATCCGACTCGAGCTGCGTGCGTTCGAGCGCGAATTGCTGCGGGCCGATTTCCTGGGCTTCGTACTTGCGCGCTATCGAGAGCATGAGCACCGTGTTCTCGAGCCGCGCATCCTGCTGCAGCG
>JASLFM010000251.1 GCA_030150585.1 Acidovorax sp. | reverse complement strand
TACCCTGACCATGGCCTCCGCACTCACCGAAAAACTCTCGCGCCTCGTCAAGGAGATGCGTGGCCAGGCCCGCATCACCGAATCCAACGTGCAGGACATGCTGCGCGAAGTGCGCATGGCCCTGCTCGAGGCCGACGTGGCCCTGCCCGTGGTGCGCGACTTCATCGCGCGTGTCAAGGACAAGGCGCTCGGCCAGGAGGTGCTGGGCTCGCTCAAGCCGGGCCAGACGCTGGTCTCTATCGTCAACCGGGAACTCGCCGCCACCATGGGCGAGGGCGTGGCCGACATCAACCTCGCGGCCCAGCCGCCCGCCGTGATCCTCATGGCCGGCCTGCAGGGCGCGGGCAAGACCACCACCACGGCAAAATTAGCCAAGCACCTGATCGAAAAGCGCAAGAAGAAGGTGCTCACCGTGTCGGGCGACGTGTACCGCCCCGCCGCCATCGAGCAGCTCAAGACGGTGACCAAGCAGGCCGGTGCCGAGTGGTTCCCCAGCACGCCCGAGCAGAAGCCGCGCGACATCGCCCTGGCCGCGCTGGACTACGCGAAGAAGCACTACTTCGACGTGCTGCTGGTCGACACGGCCGGCCGCCTGGCCATCGACGACGTGCTGATGCAGGAAATCAAGGACCTGCACGCTGTGCTCAACCCGGTCGAAACCCTGTTCGTCGTGGACGCCATGCAGGGCCAGGATGCGGTGAACACCGCCAAGGCCTTCAAGGAAGCGCTGCCGCTCACCGGCATCGTGCTCACCAAGCTGGACGGCGACTCGCGCGGCGGCGCGGCGCTGTCGGTGCGCAGCGTCACGGGCGCGCCCATCAAGTTCGCGGGCGTGTCGGAAAAGATCGACGGCCTGGAGGTCTTCGATGCCGAGCGCCACGCGGGCCGCATCCTGGGCATGGGCGACATCGTGGCGTTGGTGGAGCAGGTGACCCAGGGCGTGGACCTGGAGGCCGCGCAGAAGCTGGCTGCCAAGGTCAAGAGCGGCGACGGTTTCGACCTCAACGACTTCCTCGCCCAGATCCAGCAGATGAAGCAGATGGGCGGGCTCTCCAGCCTCATGGACAAGCTGCCCACGCAGCTCACGGCGAAGGCGGGCCAGGTCGACATGGACAAGGCCGAGCGCGAGATCCGCCGCAAGGAAGGCATCATCTGCAGCATGACGGCGCTCGAGCGCCGCAAGCCCGAGCTCATCAAGGCCACGCGCAAGAAGCGCATCGCTGCCGGCGCGGGCGTGCAGGTGCAGGAGGTGAACCGCCTGCTCAACGAGTTTGAGCAGATGCAAACCATGATGAAGAAGATGAAGGGCGGCGGCCTCATGAAGCTCATGAAGAAAATGGGCGGCATGAAGGGGCTGGGCGGCATGCCCAAGCTGCCGTTTTGAGTGTTTCAGCCCTCTGGCCCAGTAAGGAAAAGCGCGAGCAGCTATGAAAGTGGAAGCAAACTGGCTGCTCGATGCCTCGTACAAAGGCTTCCCGCCCGCTGCTGAGCCGTGTCCCGCCGACGCGATTGCCGATCGCGGCTGGAATGTGCTGGCGGGCGACCTGCCCCTGCCCCTGGCCGTGCTGCGCCGCTCCGCCCTCGCGCACAACCTGGCCTGGATGCAGGCCTACGCCCGGCGCAAGGGCGTGCTGCTTGCGCCCCATGGCAAGACCACCATGTCGCCCGAACTGTTCGCGCAGCAACTGGCTGCGGGCGCCTGGGGGCTGACCTTCGCCACCGCGTTCCAGGCCGGGGTGGGCGTGGCGGCGGGCGCGCGGCGCATCGTCATCGCCAACCAGGTGGCGCAGGACGCGGACCTGGACGCGCTCGCGGCACTGCGGGCCCGGCATGGCGATCTGCGCCTGTGGTTCCTGGTCGATTCGTGCGAGCAACTGGCGCTGGTCGAAGACTGGTTCAGGCGCCGCAGCAGCGCGCAGCCGTTCGACGTGCTTCTCGAAATCGGCATCCCGGGCCAGCGCACCGGCTGCCGCACGGCCGAGCAGGCCGTGGACCTGGCCCAGGCCATCGCAGCCTCGAAGGCCGTGCGCCTGGGCGGCATCGAATGCTACGAAGGCAACGCCGCGCGCTGCGACAACGAACACGACGTGCGCGAAGTCACGGCCCTGGTGCGCCGTGTGCAGGCCGTGGCGCAAGCCTGCGACGCGCAGGGCCTGTGGGGCGACGACACCGTCCTGCTCACCGCGGGCGGCTCGGCGGTGTTCGACCTCGTCGTGCCGCTGCTGCAAACCCGGAACCTCTCGCGCCCCGTGCAGGGCGTGCTTCGCTCGGGCTGCTACGCCACGCACGACCATGGCAACTACCAGCGCTACCTGCGCCTGGTGGAGCAGCGCGAGGGCTTGTCCGATTCACTGCGGCCCGCGCTCACCGTGTGGGCTGCCGTGCAGTCCGTGCCCGAGCCGGGCCTGGCGCTGCTGACCTGCGGGCGGCGCGACATCTCCTACGACATCGAGATGCCCATTCCCGTCGCCCTGGCTCGGCGCGGCGAGCGCAGCGCGGCGGCCGCGCCCGCGGGCTGGCACATCAGCGCGCTCAACGACCAGCACGCCTACCTGCGCTTCGACCCGCAGGACACGCAGCCGCAGGTGGGCGACCGGGTGGAGCTGGGCGTCTCCCACCCCTGCACCACGTTCGACAAATGGCGCTGGATGCCGGTGGTGGAGGACGATGGCGCGGTGACAGGCGCCATCCGCACCTGGTTCTGAGCCCAATCGGCTGCTGGCGCCGATGGGGTAAGCGCCAGCAGCTCCTTTTTTCAGAGCGTGACGACTTCGCCGCGCAGCGTGTACGCCTTGGCCTCGGTGATCTTCACATCCACCATCTGGCCGATCAGCCGCTCGGGCGCGGCGAAGTTGACCACGCGGTTGCACTCGGTGCGGCCCATGAGCTCGCTGCCGTCGCGCTTGGAGCGGCCCTCCACCAGCAGGCGCTGCACCGTGCCCACACGCTCCTCGCTGATCTCGCGGATGTTGCGGTTGATGACGGCCTGCAGCTCCTGCAGGCGGCGCAGTTTCTCGTCGTGCGGCGTGTCGTCGGGCAGGTTGGCGGCCGGCGTGCCAGGGCGGGGGCTGAAGATGAAGCTGAACGAGTTGTCGAAGCGCACGTCGTCGATCAGCTTCATCATCTTCTGGAAGTCTTCCTCCGTCTCGCCGGGGAAGCCCACGATGAAGTCACTGCTCATCGCCAGCTCGGGGCGGATGGCGCGCAGCTTGCGGATCGTGCTCTTGTATTCCATGGCCGTGTAGCCGCGCTTCATGGCCATGAGGATCTTGTCCGAGCCGTGCTGCACGGGCAGGTGCAGGTGGCTCACGAGCTTGGGGATCTTGGCGTAGGCCTCGATCAGCCGCGGCGTGAACTCGTTGGGGTGGCTGGTGGTGTAGCGGATGCGTTCGATACCCGGGATCTCGGCCACGTATTCGAGCAGCAGCGCGAAGTCGGCCTTCTCGGTCGTGTCGCCCATGGCGCCCACGTAGGCGTTCACGTTCTGGCCCAGCAGCGTCACTTCCTTCACGCCCTGGTCGGCCAGGCCGGCGACTTCGACCAGCACGTCCTCGAACGGGCGGCTCACCTCCTCGCCGCGCGTGTAGGGCACCACGCAGTAGCTGCAGTACTTGGAGCAGCCTTCCATGATGGAGACGAAGGCACTCGCGCCCTCCACGCGCGCGGGCGGCAGGTGGTCGAACTTCTCGATCTCGGGGAAGGAGATGTCCACCTGCGGCCTGTCCTTGGCAGCGCGCTGCTGAAGCAGCTCGGGCAGGCGGTGCAGCGTCTGCGGGCCGAAGACCACGTCCACGTAGGGCGCGCGCTTGATGATCTCCTCGCCCTCCTGGCTGGCCACGCAGCCGCCCACGCCGATGAGCACACCTTTTTCTTTCAGGTGTTTCACGCGGCCGAGGTCGGAAAAGACCTTCTCTTGCGCCTTCTCGCGCACCGAGCAGGTGTTGAACAGGATCAGGTCGGCGGCTTCAGGGTCGTCGGTGGGTTCGTAGCCCTGGGCCGCGCCCAGCACGTCGGCCATCTTGTCCGAGTCGTACTCGTTCATCTGGCAGCCGAAGGTTTTGATGAAGACTTTTTTCGCCATGGCGGTCTCGAAGAAGAAAGCGACCACGGCGGGCCCATGCCCGCCGTGGTAACGCGATGTGGAGGGATGCGGAGCGTTCAGCGCGTCGGGCGGTCCGACGCGAACTCGTAGTTGCGCTGCACCGTGTCCGAGCCCTTGCGCGGCAGGTCGGCTTCGGTCTTGGTCAGGATCCAGACCGTGTGCAGCAGGCCCGTGGAGGGCTCGATCACGTAGTTCACGGTGAAGGTCTGGCCCTGCACCGCATGCTGGAAGATCAGCGTGTTCTGCGGGCTGAAGAGGCGAAATCCCGGCGCGGTGCGGATGGGCTCGCCATTGAGCGAGGCCGTGCCGATGCCCGTGGTGAAGGCGAGTTTGCCGCGCAGGGCGGTTTCGGGGAAGTTGCGGGCCACGCCGCCGGTCTCGGCAGGGGCCTGCTCTTGCGCGAGCGCAGCCAGCGCCAGCGAGGCAGCCAGCGCCGCCAGGCCGCGTCGCAGCAGGGAGGAGGAGAGAGGGCAGCGGTTCATGGTGTTCATCCAGGGGCTGAGCCCTCGATTCTACAAACCCTCCGCTGGGGCCGGATTTGCCGCATATGATTTTGCCGGGCGGCGGTACGGTGCCGCCGCTGTGACCACAAAGGTACAACAATGAAGAAAGTGGCAGTTCTGGCCGTGGCCTTGGCGCTGACGGCCTGCGGCGGGGGCGGCGGCTCCAGCCCTGATCCTGCGGGCCCGGCCTCTCCCGGTGCCGGCACGGGCTCCGGTACGGGCGCAGGTACAGGTACAGGGAGCGGCGGCCCTGTCGTGGCCTGTGCGGGGAGCCCGGTGGTGGCGTCCTCCACGCGCTATCTGGGCGTCATGCCCTCGGGGCAGGTGGGTGAGTTCCGGTTCGATACGGCGGCGCGCACCAGTTTCTACACGGTGAACGGGACCCGCGTGGATGCCGCGCTCACGCGCGACGACGCCACATGCACGTACACGGGTGCTGCCACGGGCAGCCTGCCCACGGCTTTTGTGGACAGCGGCCTGGCCGTTTCGGCCGCTGCGGTGGGCGGCAGTGCCGTGCCCGCGCTGCTCGTTGCCAACCCGGAAACCAGCCTGGCGGCCGTGGCTGGCACGTACAACGTGCTGCGCTACGAGCGCGACCTGCAGGGCGGGGAAAGCATTCGCTCTTCCTATGCCACCTTGCGCGTGGAGGTGTCCGGCCAGTGGCGGATGTGCCCGGCGATGGCGTTCTCTTCCGCCTGCCAGGGGCCTTCCGGCAGCCTGGCGGCCAATGCCAACGGCGGGTTCGACGTTGTCGTGGGCGGCGCCGCCCTGGGCCGCCTGTTGCCGAAGGTGACGAGCGGCGCCAAGGTGTTCGCCGCCGCCATCGCGGACACCAGCGATCCGGCCGGGGCCGTCACCGGCATGTGGATCGGCGCGAGCAACGAGGCCTTTGCCGCAGGCACGCGCGACGGTGTCTACGTGACCAGCGCGACGGACCGCACTTCTTCCCTGCTGACGCTCGCCGGCCTCACGGCCCAGCCGCAGCAGCGGCCCACGGCGGTTCCTATCCTCGTCAACAACCCCGTGCAGGGCGTTTTCGCCATCGTCACGGGCGACCCCACGAACGACGTAGGCCTGGCCACCGACAGCGGCCTGTACGCCGATGTGGCCCAGGCGAACGACAAGGCCTCGGCCTTCATGCGTTTCGGTGTGAAGCAGGTGCGCTGACAGGGCAGGAAAACTCCGCCCGCGTGGGCGGAGTTTTCCTTGCCTGGCACGGCAGCAGGCAGGTGCGCAGGCCCTTGCCGGGTGCTTGAAGCCCGCCGCAGTGTCAGGGGGGCTACCAAGAAAAAACCCGCAGTGCCCATAGGCGCTGCGGGTTCTTTTGTTTGGTGGTCGTAGGTGGACTTGAACCACCGACATCAGCATTATGAATGCTGCGCTCTAACCAACTGAGCTATACGACCGACAGAACGCGATTATATGCAAAAAATCATTGGTGTGTAAAGTTCGCGGCGCGCTTGTTGACGAAGGCGTCCATGCCCTCCTTCTGGTCTTGCGTGGCGAACAGTGCGTGGAACAGGCGGCGCTCGAACATCACGCCGTCGCTCAGGGTGCCTTCGAATGCACGGTTCACCGACTCCTTGGCGGCCATCACGGCGATCTGCGAGAAGCCGCTGATGATGAGCGCGGCGCCCAGGGCCTCGTCCATGAGCTTGTCGTAGGGCACGACGCGGCTGACCAGGCCGGCGCGCTCGGCTTCCGATGCATCCATCATGCGGGCGGTGAGGGCCATGTCCATGGCCTTGGACTTGCCCACGGCGCGCGGCAGGCGTTGCGTGCCGCCCGCGCCGGGGATGACACCGAGTTTGATTTCAGGCTGGCCGAACTTGGCGTTGTCGGCCGCGATAATGAAGTCGCACATCATTGCCAGTTCGCAGCCGCCGCCCAGGGCGAAGCCGCTCACGGCCGCGATCACGGGCTTGCGGATGGCGCGGATCTGCTCCCAGTTGCGCGTAATGTAGTCGCCCTTGTACGCGTCGGCGAAACTGTACTTGGCCATGGCACCGATGTCGGCGCCCGCGGCGAAGGCCCGCTCACTGCCGGTGAGAACGATGCAGCCGATCTTCTCATCCGCGTCGAAGGCCTTGAGCGCCTCGCCCAGCTCGTTCATGAGCTGGTCGTTCAGCGCATTGAGCTGCTTGGGACGGTTGAGCGTGATGACGCCGACCTTGTCGGCCTCGGTACGCACTTCGATGGTTTCGTAAGCCAAGGTGATCTCCGTGGATAGGGTGGTGAACCGGTCAACTATACCCAAGCGGGCGCCACCGTGTTACCGCTTGGTAACCACTGGCCACTGGCGCATCAGGTAGCCGGGGTGGGCGCCAGCCAGCGCGCGAGCAGCGCGGCGTCTGCTACAGAGAGAACGATGGTGTCGGCTGCGCGCTTGGGAGCGGAGGCCTTGCCGGCGGCTGCGGCGGGCAGGCCGAGGTCCAGCGTGAGCTGCACCAGACGCCGGTCGCGTGCCACCAGGGCCGTGACCTGGCGGGCCGCGCCCGCGTATAGCGCCACGTCGTCCAGCCGTGCGATGCGCCAGGCCTGGCCGTGCGCTTCCAGGCCCAGCCACTCGTCGCCCGCCATGAAGCCCGCGCGTTCGGCCGGACCGCCGCGCAGCACGGTCTTGACCTGGATGCTGTGGTTCTCCTGCACGCGCAGGCCCAGGCGCTGCGCGGGCTGGGGCGTTTCGGCCTTGAGCGCGACGCCCTGGGCCGCGAGCAGTTCGGCCAGGGGCAGGTCGGCCGTACCGTGCGCCCACTGGGCGATTTCGCCGTCCCAGGCGCGGCCCGTGAGCGATTGCAGTACCGCGAGCAGGTCGGCCTCCTGCATGGGGCCGCCGGCGCAGCGCTGCCAGAGCGCACGCATCACGGCGTCGAGGTCTGCCTGGCCTTCGCGGCGCAGCGCGAGGTCCAGGCACAGGGCCACGAGCGAGCCTTTGGTGTAGTAGCTCACCGTGGCGTTGGGGGTGTTTTCGTCCTGGCGGTAGTACTTGACCCAGGCATCGAAGCTCGCCTGGGCCACGCTCTGCACCTGGCGGCCCGGGGTCTGCAGCACCTGGTTGCAGGTCTTGGCGAGCAGCCGGAGGTAAGTGGCGTCGTCGATGAGGCCCGCGCGGCGCAGCAGCAGATCGTCGTAATAGCTTGTGAAGCCCTCGAAGAACCACAGCAGCTCGGTGTAGTTTTCCCGGGCGTAGTCGTAGCGCGCGAAGTCGAGGGGCCGCAGGCGCTTGACGTTCCAGGTGTGGAAGTACTCGTGGCTGATGAGCCCCAGCAGGGTGGTGTAGCCGTCGCCCGCCTTGGGCTCGCCCACGCGTGGCAGGTCGCGGCGGCCGCAGATCAGCGCGGTGGAGTTGCGATGCTCCAGGCCGCCGTAGCTGTCGTCCACCACGTTGAGCAGGAACAGGTAGTGCTTGAAGGGCGGCTTGCCCGTGCCGTGCCAGAAGCGGATGGCCGTCTCGCAGATCTTGCGCGTGTCGTCGATGAGCCGCTGGTGGTCGAACGAGGGCGCCGCGCCCGCGACCACGAAGCGGTGTGCCACGCCGCAGGCCTTGAACGTGGCGCTCCAGAACGCGCCCATCTCCACGGGGCAGTCCACGAGCTCGTCGTAGTCCGCGGCACGGTAGGTGCCGAAGCCACGTGCGTCGGTTTCCACGGCGAAAAGGCCCGTGGCGCAATGCCAGTCAGCGCTGCCAGCTCTCTTTTTGGGAGCGGCGATGTCGATGGTGCAGGGCTGTCCAGTCTGCCCCTCCACGCGCAGGCACAGGCTCGTGCCGTTGAAGAAGCCGCGCGTGGCGTCGAGCCACGCCGTGCGCACCGAGGTGTCGTAGGCGCAGACCTCGTAGCGCAGCACGAGGGGCTTGCCCGCCTTGCAGTCGGCGCGCCAGCGGTCCTTGGCAAGCTGGATAAGCGCCACGTCCTGGCGGCCCTGGCGTGCGGTGAGGCGCTGCAGGTTCTTGGCAAATTCCCGCACCAGGTAGCTGCCCGGAATCCACGCGGGCAGCGAAAGCTCCTGCCCCGCCGCGGGCTGTGCGACGGTGAGGGTGATGTGGAACAGGTGGGCGTGGAGGTCGGCAGGTTCTACGCGGTAGTGGACGGCGGCGTGCATGGTGGGGGCGTCGGCCGCGGCTTCAGTTGGCGCTGGTGCTGCTGGCGGCTTCGGCCAGGCGCTTTTCCACGTCCTGCGCACCGATGGCGCCGGGCACGCGCGAGCCGTTGGCGAAGATCAGCGTGGGCGTGCCCGTGATCTTGTGCTTCTTGCCCAGGGCCAGATTGCGCTGCAGCGCTGCCGTGTCGCAGCTCGCGCTCGGCGGTGTCTTGTCGCGCAGCATGTGGTCGTGCCACGCGGCGGCGGGGTCCTTGGCACACCAGATGTTGCGCGACTTCTCGGCCGAGTCGGGGCTCAGGATGGGGTAGAGGAACAGGTAGACGGTGACGTTGTTGACGTTCTGCATATCGCGCTCGAAGCGCTTGCAGTAGCCGCAGTTGGGGTCTTCGAACACCGCGAGCTTGCGCGAGCCATCGCCGCGCACGATGGTGAAGGCGTCCTTGACGGGCAGATCGTTGAAGTCGACCGCCGTGAGCTTGTTGATGCGGTCCTCGGTGAGGTTGCGCCGTGCCTTGGTGTCGATCAGTTCGCCCTGGATGAGGTAGTTGCCCTTGGCGTCGGTGTAGAACAGGTCGGTGCCGATGCGCACCTCGTACAAGCCCGACATGGGCGTGGTGCGCACCTCGTCGATCTTGGCAAGCTGCGGGATGCGCTCGGCCAGGGACTTGCGGATGGCAGCTTCCTGGGCTTGGGCGTTGAAGGCCAGCAGGGCGGCAGCCGTGGCGGCGAGCAAGGAGGTGGTCAGTTTCATGGCAATCGTTTCTTCAATATTGGTTCGTACCCATGGCCTGGCGGGCCATCCATTCCTTGAGCGGGCCGCTGCGCTCGAAGCCCCGCAGGCCCCAGTTGCGCAGTGCCTGCAGCGGTGCCTCGCGCCGCGCGAACAATTGCTGCAGGCCGTCCATGGCCAGGCCCATGGGCAGCAGCGCCGCCTTGCGTTCGCGCTCGTAGCGGCGCAGCAGCCGCAGGTCGGCGATGCTGCGCCACGGTTCGCGTTCCTGCAGGGTGCGTGCCAGGGCATGCACGTCGGCCAGGCCCAGGTTCAGCCCCTGTCCGGCCAGCGGGTGCACGTTGTGTGCCGCATCGCCGGCCAGCACCCAGCCATGGGGGACGTGCACCCCTTCCGATGCGATGGGCCCGCACCAATGGCGGGCCTGCGCCTGCTGCAGCGGCCAGGCCGCCCGCATGCTGGCGAGTTCCAGGTGCCCGAGGGCGCCTCGGCTGGCCTGTTGCACGCGCTCTGCGAATGCTTCGGGGGCCAGGGCGAGCAACTGCGGCGCCTGCTCCTGGGGGACTGACCAGACGATGGCCACGGAGTTCCCTTCGGCCCCCCCCAGGGGCAGGAAGGCGAGGATGCTGTCCTGCAAGAACCATTGGCGCGCCACCTGCCCGTGCGCGTGTTCGCAGTGCAGCCGAGCGGCAATGGCGTGCTGCGCATAAGGGGTGACCGCGAACTCGACGCCGAATTCGTCGCGCGTGCGGCTCGCGCGGCCTTCGCACACGGCCGTGAGCGTGGCAGGCACCGGGCTGCTTACCAGCTCCACCTGGGGCTGGTAGCGCACGGCCTCGGCCAGGCGCATTTCGAGCGCGGGCACGTCCACGATCCAGGCCAGCGCTTGCGCGTGCTGCGCGGCGGCGTCGAAGTGCACGCAGCCGTCCTGGTCACCGTGCACCTCCATGCGGGTCACGGGCGTGGCGTGGTGCGCGTCGGGCCAGGCGCGCAGCGATTCGAGCAGCGTGCGCGAAGCGGCGTTGAGCGCATAGGCCCGGACGTCTTCGTGCGCGCCCTCGCGCGCATCGCTGGGGCCCACCAGCGCCACGCGCAGGCGGTCGCGGGCCAGGAGCAGGGCGAGCGTGCGGCCCACAATGCCGGCTCCGCGGATACAAACGTCAAAGGATTGCGCCATGGCGGGCATTGTAGGAGGCGCCATGCAGACCCCGGGCCGGGGGGTGACAATGCCGGACATGTCCTTTCCTGCCAACCCCCCTCCGGACGGCCACGACGTCCGCGGCCATATCTCGCGGCTGTTCGTCTACCCCGTCAAGTCCTGCGCCGGCATCGAGGTGCAGGAGGCGCTGCTCACCGAAACCGGCCTCGACCTCGACCGCGCCTGGATGGTAGTGGACGCGCAGGGCACCTTTCTCACCCAGCGCGAGCTGCCGCGCATGGCGCTGGTGCGCCCCCAGCTCAAGACCGAGGAGCTGGTGCTGCGTGCGCCCGGCATGCTGGCGCTGCACCTGGCGCTCGATGCCGTGGAGGGTCCCGCCACCGTGCGTGTGTGGGACGACACCGTGCCTGCATGGGACATGGGCAGCGTCGCCGCGCAGTGGTTCACCGACTTCCTGGGTCGGCCCTGCCGCCTGGTGCGCTTCGACCCTGAGTACCGGCGCCTGTCAAGCCTGAAGTGGACGGGGGGGCTGGAGGCACCCAACCAGTTCGCCGACGGCTTTCCCGTGCTCATCGCGAGCCAGGGCTCGATCGACGGGCTCAACGAGCGCTTGCTCGCTGCAGGCCAGGCCGCCGTGGGCATCGAGCGTTTCCGGCCCAACGTGGTCATCGCAGGCGTGGAGGCGCACGACGAGGACCGCATCGACATGCTGCACATTGCGGCCGCCGAAGGCGAGGCCGTGCAGCTGCAGCCCGTCAAGCCCTGCGCGCGCTGCCCCATCCCCGACATCGATCCCGCGACGGCCGAGAGCCATCCTGCCGTGGGCAACATGCTGCGCACCTACCGCCAGGACCAGCGCGTGGGCGGCGCCATCACCTTCGGCATGAACGCCATCGTGCGCGAGGGCGCGGGCCCAGGCCGGGAAGTGCGGCTGCGCGTGGGCCAGCCCATCTGGGCCGATCTGCGCTTCGAATGACCCTCCCGTAAAATAGTGGGTTTGTCTCCAGAACACACGAAAGCCCTGCCATGAGCCTGAAATGCGGCATCGTGGGCCTGCCCAATGTGGGCAAGTCCACCCTCTTCAACGCGCTGACGAAGGCCGGCATTGCCGCCGAGAACTATCCGTTTTGCACCATCGAGCCCAACACCGGTGTGGTCGAAGTGCCCGATCCGCGCCTGCAGCAGCTGGCCGAGATCATCCAGCCCGAGCGCATCGTGCCGGCCATCGTCGAGTTCGTGGACATCGCGGGCCTCGTGGCCGGCGCTTCCAAGGGCGAAGGCCTGGGCAACCAGTTCCTCGCGCACATCCGCGAAACGGATGCCATCGTCAACGTGGTGCGCTGCTTTGAAGACCCGAACGTGATCCACGTGGCGGGCCGCGTGGACCCGATTGCCGATATCGAGGTCATCCAGACCGAGCTGTGCCTGGCCGACCTCGCCACGGTGGAAAAGGCGCTCAACCGCTACAGCAAGGCCGCCAAGAGCGGCAACGACAAGGAGGCGGCCAAGCTCGTCTCCCTGCTCACGCCCATCCAGGCCGCATTGAACGAAGGCAAGCCTGCCCGCACCATCGAAGTCAGCAAGGAAGACGCGCCGCTGCTCAAGCAGTTCTGCCTCATCACCGCCAAGCCCGCCATGTTCGTGGGCAACGTGAGCGAGGACGGCTTCGAGAACAACCCGCTGCTCGACCGCCTGAAGGAATACGCCGCCGCGCAGAACGCGCCGGTGGTGGCCATCTGCGCCAAGATCGAATCTGAAATGGCCGAGATGAGCGACGAGGACCGCGACATGTTCCTCGCCGAAATGGGCCAGGACGAGCCGGGCCTGAACCGCCTCATCCGCGCGGGCTTCAAGCTGCTGGGCCTGCAGACCTATTTCACCGCCGGCGTGAAGGA